>JBIIRT010000184.1:0-4256 GCA_044341405.1 Daejeonella sp.
TCATTAGAATAATTTGAAATGAATTTACAAGTTTGATTCTTAAAAATAACACCAAATAATTTTAGATATCTTAAAAAAAGAAGAAATTGTTGACATGATTTGAAGTGCGGTTAACCAATCACAAACAAAATTTTACATTATAATAAAGTTATAGAAATAAATTTCGCCAAAAAGTTAGGGGAAATATTAGTAAAAATGTGATAATATATCATATTTTTGAAAGTCAAAGTATTGAGAATAAAGAAAATATTCGCATGCTAAAGTGCTTTTCAGTCGCGTTCATGATTTGCATACTAAGTTTCAACTGGTATGGGTACGACTTATTGGTAAAAATTCTGGAGACTCATTATGATGAACAATTAGAAACTGCATTCGACAATAATAACTACGATGCTTCCCAAATTGTAGAGCTGGATTCTAAAGTTGTTCTTCCTTATGTGGCTGACATGAACAATTTTGAACGTGTAGATGGTGAGGTGATGATTGACGGTGTTCATTATAAATTTATTGAACGCAAATATGAAAATGGTCGGGTCATTTATCGCTGTATTCCAAATACAGAAAAGACCAGATTATACAGTGCCCGTTCAACATTTTATCAATTGATGAATGAAATTCAGGATTCATCCAACCATACGAAACATCCTGCCAATCCGCTTACAGCCAAAAAGACCATGTCAGAATATGTACTTCTGCAGTCTACTGAACTAAATTATAGTGTTTGTGAATTATTTAATCGTGGATACTTTATCCTAAAACCAAATACTACGAATCCCTCTTTTGGCATTCACTCGCCTCCTCCAGATATCGTTTAATACCTAAAAAAAGCGGAGAACTCATTTCTGAGAACCGCGAATTCATTTCTTCTATTTTGTTTTAAGGAATTAATCGCCAAGCAACGTGATTGTAGATTATGTGATTATTTCTGCTTAATCTCAGAATGCTGCTTTGCATGTAATCCAATTCCTAAACGGACAGAAGAACAGATTTAAACGTTTTTCATTTCAATTATGCTATGTTTTTACAATTAAAACAAGCTTTTTGCCAAAAGCTCAAAGTTGTTCTTTTTCTACTTTTTGTTAACACTTTGCCCTCAAGCGCACAAACAGACATTGATGCCATCATGATGGGCAAAAATTTATTTTGTACAGGAATCATGTATAATGGGAGCAAATGGGACCAATACTGGGAGGGTACCCTGAAAAGGGAAAATGCCAACATTGGAACGATTAGTACGAATATGATCGGACCGATGGGTAGTTTAGGAATTAGTTCTAAACTTAATGTGATTTTTAATTTACCCTATGTCAGCACAAATGCGTCTGCCGGTCAATTAAGGGGATTCCAGGGCTTTCAGGATCTTTCATTATGGCTAAAATGGAAACCTATCAAAAAGAAAGTTGGCAAAGGGACGCTATCAGTATTCACGATTGGAGGTCTATCCTCTCCTGTATCTGATTATGTAGCAGATTACCTCCCTCTTTCCATCGGCTTGAGGAGTCGCAATATATCTCTTCGCGGAATGGCTGATTATCAGGTGGGTGTCTGGACAGCAACACTTAGCGGAACCTATGTACACCGTGGCAATATCGAGTTAGATCGGACATCCTATTATACAACAAGGATGCATTTTTCTAACGAGGTATATATGCCAAATGCTGCTCAGTTCAATGCCCGTATGGGATACAGAGGTAAAACCTGGGTGATTGAAGCTGTGGCAGATAACTGGACAACCCTTGGAGGCTTCGATATCACCCGCAATAATATGCCATTCCCATCAAACCGCATGAATATGACCCGCACAGGAATCAACGTTAAATACGAGCCCGGATTTTTTAAGGGCCTAACTTTAATTGGAGGTGCCAACACAACTATTGCTGGTAGGAATGCTGGAAAATCGAACAATGTTCAGGCAGGTTTATTTTACATTTTCAATCTGAAGCCGAAAAAATCAGATGAATCTAAAAAACAATAAAATGAAAAAAATAATACAACATATAGGCTTTGCTATTTTCGCAATCTTCATAGCTGCATGCAGTAAAGATTTTGAAGATCCTAACCTGCTCACTCCTGCGCTTAACCCGGTACAGACAGATGCAAATGCCGGAAAATGGAAACCAATCCTGTTAACTTCAGCTTCAGAAATTCTTGTACCTGCACCAATTGGCACAGGGAGTCCAGACTATATTGCCCAGATTAATGAAGTGAAATCTTGGCAAAATACAATGACCGAAACAGATCGGAAACTGGTAAGCTATTGGAGTGCCGGCGCCGTTCTAAGATGGAACGAGATTATGCGGGAACTGGTAGCAAAGTACAATTTACCTCCTTATCAAAATGCAGATGGCACTTATCCCATTCCAAGCGCCAATAATCCGCTGGCTTACCCATTCTTTCCATTTTCGAATCCTCCCTATGCAGCCAGAGCATACGCTTATGTTAGTGCAGCACAGTTCGATGGTTTAGTTGCAGCACATTTTTACAAAGACCTTTATAAGCGTCAAGCAATTTACAATATTGACCAAAGTATTAAACCATTAATCAATAAAAGTAACCTGTTTTCATACCCTTCTGAAGATGCTGTAGTAATTGGAACAACCGTAGAACTATTGAAGCTATTATTCCCCGGAGAGCAGGATTTTATTCAATCAAAAGCAGAAGAACATCGTAGAGCACGATTAATTGCGGGGGCCAACGTTCGGGATGAACTTGAAGCAGGTGAAGCTCTTGGGAAGTTAGTAGCCCTAAAGTATGTTCAGCGGGCCCGGACTGACAGAACAGGGGCCGCAGTTGGAATTGTCAATGGACAAGACCTTTGGAAAGAATTTGAACAAGCTGCGATTCAAAGAGGTGAAACGCCCTGGATAAGCCAGGAGATTCCTAAACGTCCACCCATGCTTCCTTATTTTGGAAAAGTCAGACCATTCCTGTTCGACTCATTAACGGTAGTGACAACACTGAGGCCACCTGCTCCACCGTCCACAAAATCAGAAGCGTTTAAGAAAGAACTGGAGGAAGTTTTATATTTCAGCAGAAATCCAAGCAGGGAAAGAGTAAAAATAGTTCATAAATGGGCAGATGGTGTTGGCACTTACACCCCTCCTGGTCATTGGAATGCTATTGCAGCAGAAAATATGATTCCATTAAACCTGAGTGAAGTACGCTGGGCAAGGAATCTCTCTTTGTTGAATATGTCACTAATGGATGCAGCAATTGTTTGTTGGGATGCAAAATTTACCTATTATAACCCAAGGCCATCACAGGTTAATCCTGAAATCAAGACTTTAACCGGACTTCCAAACTTCCCAGCATATATTTCAGGGCACTCAACTTTCAGTGGAGCTGCAGCAACAATTTTGGCTCATCTTATTCCGGATAAGGCAGTTCAATTTAATGAGATGGCATTGGAGGCATCGAATTCCCGCGTTTATGGTGCAATACATTATAGAAGTGATTGTGAGGTTGGACTAGCGGCAGGGAAAAAAGTAGGAAATTATGCCATTCAGCGTGCAAAAGCAGACGGAGCAAATTAACTTTGAACATTCAATATATTAGAGGCTTTCTATACTTAGACAGCCTCTAATATACTATTTGGACTTTGCTCTTGCAGCCGAATTGGTTTGTTCGGCTAATTGCAACGCATTATATGCATTTACAATACCTCCTGTAACAGAGATCTCACTAAGTAAAACTCTTCTATTATCACCCTCTTCTTTAATCTTTACTTTTTGCTCTACTTTAACAACAGAATTCATTATGATATCCTTGATCTGTACTGCTGTAAAATTTGGGTAATGCGACCATATCAATGCAGCAAGACCTGCAACTACCGGCGCTGCCATACTTGTACCATCATTCTCTTTGTACGTTGAACTGGGCATCGTGGAATTAATTTTTACCCCTGGAGCAAAAACATCCACTGTTTTACCACCATAATTAGAAAAAGAAGCAACCAAGTCTTCATCATTTTTCCAACCTGAAGCTCCAACTTCGATCCAGCCCTGAGCAGTGCCCATTGTTTTACCAAGGCTGTCGGTAAATAAACGATTGGGGAAATTATCTTCCTTCTCAGTATTCTTTCCATCATTTCCTGCCGCATGTACAAGAAGCACCCCTTTAGAAACTGCGTACTTTACGGCATCATCTACTACCTTTTTATCCCAAGCATATGACTTTCCAAAGCTCATATTAAGAATTTTCGCTCCATTATCTACAGCATACAAAATAGAATTAGCTACATCCTTATCGCGCTCATC
>JBIIRT010000067.1:0-14435 GCA_044341405.1 Daejeonella sp.
CGATGATGACTACATCGATTGCCGGGTCTTCTAGTAACTTACGGTAATCCCTGTATTGTTTTGGCCGCTTACCGCGTAATTTGAAAACATCTTCTGTACGCTGGTCGAGCACACTTTGGTCTACATCCGACAGTGCAATACAATTCACCTGCGGAAGTTTTAAATGTGCATTCATATTTGACCATCCCATTCCTTTGCACCCAATAAGACCAAAGTTGATTTGATCGGATGCCTTGATTTTACGAGTAAAGAGGCCAAAATCTGCAGCACTCATAATCTGTGGCATGGTAATCCCGGCTCCAAGGAGCATGGTATTTTGAATAAATTTTCTTCTGGAATTATGCATAGCTATTTCTTGCTTGATGGTTGAACACTATTATAAATTTTGTAATCGCACGAAGATTAAAGCTATAAAAAAGCTTGAAGAAATTTGTTGATTGTGAATAAATTATAAGAAAGTAGTTTGAATGGCTTTGAATTTGTTTAAAGGGAAGTTCCTACCTGGTTTTCGGCAATAAACTAAATTAGAAATTCATTTTATCTATCAGTTCAATATGTCTTGCAGAATATGCCGACGAGCGGAATCAGATCCCAATACTCCATTGTTTCTTGTCCCATTCAATCGAATTTTACCTGCTAGGCTATGCTGTAAGCTAGCTTGCCTTAAAAGTGAGCTTGGGTTAAAGGGAATTCTGATTCTGAACGGTGAGTTAATTTACACTTTTAATAAAAAAAGCCCTGGAAGCATCCAGGGCTTTTCGTGGAGAATATCGGATTCGAACCGATCACCTCTTCACTGCCAGCGAAGCGCTCTAGCCAAATGAGCTAATCCCCCAAATTTGAATAATTCCCTTAAATGGAAATTCAATGTGCAATAATCAGCATTTCAAACGACTTTTTCAAGTTTGAAATTGATCGGGCTTAATTTTTATTGCATTCACTCTTGCTTTTTTGATTTTTTTAATTAATTTTAATTAGCCGATTCAAATAGAATCTAGAATTTTTTATTTAAAAATTAACCATTAATGATCTAGGTGCTTTGTAAACGATCTTCATTTAATTATCATTTTTTTTAATTAAATAACCGCTTTAAAAGGACAGAATTGTCATAAATACCTAAAATAAAAATATTTTCGTAAAATATTTTTGCAATTCATAAATAATATTACATACATTTATTTTACTATTTTCAAGTGCTAGCAGCCGCACTATAAAAAAACTGGGCGTATCTGAAAAGCCTTACGAGTAGGTCAAACCATAAATGTTTATTATGTCAACATTATTCCTTAATGCAACAAGTGCTATGGCTGCTGACTCTGATGCTCTAGCAAAAATTACAAACGGTGACCCAATAGCAATAACCTTTTTTATTGGTTATATGGCTATGTTGGCATCTGCAGTTTTCTTTTTCGTTGAAAGAGGTTCGGTAGATCCAAAGTGGAGAATTTCATTGCTAGTTTCAGGTTTAATCACTGGAATTGCTGCAGTGCACTACTACTACATGAGAGATTTTTATCTTGCAACAGGTCAAAGTCCAACAGCTTTCCGCTATGTGGACTGGACTCTAACTGTTCCTTTGATGTGTGTAGAATTTTATTTATTAACAAAGCCATTTGGTGCTAAAAGTTCAACTTTATTTAAGTTGATAGTTGGTGCATTAGCCATGTTAATTTTTGGATTTATCGGTGAAACTTCAGGTATTGACAACAATATCATGTGGGGAGTTCTTTCTACTCTAGGTTACCTATACATTGTTTACGAAGTATTTGCTGGTGACGTTTCTAGATTAACAAAAGAATCAAACAGCCCTGCTTTAGCAAACGCGATGTTCTTATTAAAGATCTTCATCACTTTAGGTTGGTCTATCTATCCAATTGGATATATGGTATTACCAGGAAACTTGCTTTCAGGTATGTTCGAAGTTAGTTCAATTGATTTATTCTACAACTTAGCTGATGCAATTAACAAAATCGGTTTCGGTTTAGTTATCTACTCAGTAGCGATTGCTGAAACAGCAAAAGCGAAAAAAGCATAATTGCTTCTAAAGAAGTTGATTCTTATTTAATTTCAAAAGAAAAGGTATCCACTTAGGATACCTTTTCTTTTTTATTTGTTTTTATAGAATGATTGATGCCAATATTATTATTGTTGGAGGTGGTTGCGCAGGCATGCAGCTTATAAATGCATTGTTAAAATTGCCTGCCGAACAGACCGGTGAGATTTTATTAATTGAAAGTAATCAAACAATAATTCATAAATCCTGGTGTTTCTGGACTAACAAGCAATCGGAATATGATTTTCTGGTTGAAAAATATTGGTCAGAACTAAAATTTAGCTCATTAACCTCTGAATTGTCGGGAATTATAAGCCCATACAGGTATAATTACATAAACAGCGAAAAATTTTTCAAGTATCACAATGAGTTAATTCAGAATTCCTCCAGAGTCAGGGTAATATCTGAAGAGGTAGTAAAATTTAAATCAGACAATGATTTAAAACAAGTTCATACGCTCAATAACATGTATGTTGCCAAGCATGTTTATAACAGTACTATTGATCATTCTTTTGTTGATTGCACTAAGATGTTACTATGGCAGCATTTTAAAGGATGGTTTATTAAAACTGATCGAGAGGTTTTTAGTGTTGATCAGGCTACAATAATGGATTTTAATATTCCCCAGGATCAGGCTGCACATTTTATGTATGTTTTACCTTTTTCAAAAACTGAAGCACTGATTGAATTCACCTCATTTTCTAAACCAGATTGCTATTCAGATCAGGTTTATGATTCATATCTTAAAGAATATATTTCTTCAAAATTCGATTGCCCTTACGAAATTATAAGAGAGGAAAAGGGAAAGATCCCAATGACTGATTTTGACTTTTCTGCGCGTGATAAGGAAGGGATAATTCAGATTGGATCTGCAGGAGGTGCAGTAAAACCAAGTACAGGATATGCGTTTAACCGTATTTCTAGTCATACTAAGTATTTAATCGAATGCTTTCTCAATAATAATCAAAGCATAATTAATTCAAATAGTTCAAGCAGGTTCCATTTTTACGATACGCTGTTGCTACAGATCATTCGTGATCAACCTGAGATGGTTTCAAAGATTATGGATCAGCTTTTTGTCAATAATTCATTCTTGAAAATTTTATCTTTCTTAGATGAGAGTTCCAAATTGTTTGAAGAGTTTAGCCTTTTCTCTACCTTACCCAAGCGATTATTTTTAAAACAAGTCTTGAAGTATGTTCATGCTAAATTTTAAATCCAGGCGGTCTGTATTCCTTATTCTTGCAATTGTTCTGTTTTTAATAAATAATTTCTATCCTTTAAGTTTAGAAATTCAACTTATTTTTTTCGGCTTAGGTGTTATTTTTTTAGGAATTCCACATGGCTCACTAGACCATGTTATCTATCACCGTGAACGAAATGAGGCAATGAATTTCAAATCGGTAGTCAGGTTTTTATTATTCTACGTAGGTTTTGCAGTTCTATATGCCATACTATGGATAATCAGTGTTGAACTATCTATTCTGTTATTCATTTTAATATCAGCTTATCATTTCGGAGAAATGGATTTGAACGGACTGTCTTTAACGAGCAGTTTGAAAACCAGGATTTTATTTTCCTTATATGGCCTTTTGTTTCTGTTGAATTATTTGCTTTTCCAGTTTCCGCAGGTTGAAGCTATTTTGCTCGGTTTCCCGGGTTTTGATGATGGGCAGATCGGGAAATTACGATTGCTTTATGGATATCAAAATGAAGTTTTGATTGCATCTATTCTTTTTTTTGTCCCCATTCTCTTATTCTATTTATATCAAAGTCAACAATTTGGCCTTCAACAATTAGTGTCTGTGCTGCAATTATCTTTATTAATGCTTATCGTATTTAATTTGCCCATATTACTAGGTTTTGGGTTTTATTTTAATATCTGGCATGCCGGACTCTCCATGGCTGAAATAAAGAAATTTTTAGGTTGGGAAAATAAAAATTATTGGTTTATCTATCGAAAATCATGGTTAACCAATGGCATCTCCTTTTTGATGATTGCAATTTTGTTTATAATTTTCAAAGGTAATTTGGAACGATTATTAGCAATTTTTTTTATGTCAATTGCCATTTTAACAGCCCCACACATGAAGGTGATTTCAGTTCTTTTTACGAAAAGGAATTGATCTTTTTTCCGATTAATTTTTGAATAATCTTTACTTGACTCATTAGACAAAAGGCCTTGAAAATCTGCCGAACGACTAAAATTTTGTCGAAGAATTAATAAACGTAGGCTTATTGCAAATTATCCTGAGATTGATATAAAATCTTGCCACGCTATTTTTGATTGAAGATTTTATCTTTTTTAGAAAGCAGGGTCTGTGCCTCTTTGGTCTCGCCAGTCCCGTGTTCTGCCATAGTTTTTGCCCATAAATTGTTTTTTGAGATAAAATTTTGCCTGGGCAAAAAGCTAAAGCTTTCACCCGGGTTTAATTACAGGGGTAATAGTCCTTTTGCAAAGCTACCCGTCCTGATGAAATACAGCATCTTTTAAGATAAACTTTGCCTTAGGAGGTTCCAGCTTTCGCTCAATGTCATTAAGTTAAGATTTGACTTCATTTAAAATACATACTAGTTTATCACAAATTAATTTTTCACTCTTTTGGTTTTAACGAACACTTCCAAATTATGGGAAATATTACCCGCTCATAGCTGTCGAAGGTTAATTAAACTATTCTGAAACATTAACTTAACCTTCGCTAAATCAATTTAAGGTGAACTTAATTTTAAGTTAAGTTATAACTAGTTGATTTATAATTAAACATGAATTATTTTTTCTCGGTTCAGATTTATTGTCAGGCTTCTCAAAAATCTGTTTTATTCTCTCAAATAAAATATTAACCTAATTCAGACTTAATATTCCGAATGGACTTTTGGTGACAAATTAATGACACACCTAAAGCCTAAATTCTGAATTATGAAAAAACAGTACCTTTTCCATTTTTGTAGAGCACTCATTTTATTATTGACTTTTTCCTTTCTGAATTTTCAGGGAAAAGTTTTTGCTCAAACCCAAATTTCAGGGAAAGTTAAAGACATTGGCAATGAGCCTATTCCAGGTGTTAGTGTTCGTTTAAAAGGAACAGCTAATGGCACCACTACTGATGTTAATGGAGAATTTAAATTAAGTATTCCGCAAAATCAGGGTATTCTGGTTATTTCATCAATTGGTTTTACAACGATTGAAATTCCATTGGACAACAGAAGAGAGTATAACTTTACTCTCGCTGAGGATAATAAATTTTTGAACGAGGTTGTTGTAACTGCCTTAGGTATCAAAAGGGAAGAAAAATCACTGGGATTTGCTGCCCAAACGATTACTGCCGATGCCGTTGTCGATGCTAAAACAAATAATTGGATTAACTCACTTTCCGGTAAGGTTGCAGGTTTAAATATTCAGGGAACGGGTGCCGGACCGATGGGTTCTTCAAGGATCACACTTAGAGGTGAATCTTCTCTGAATCTTGATAATAACCAGGCCTTAATTGTAGTTGATGGTGTTCCAATCAGCAGCAGGATAACAGGAACCGGATTTAATTCACACCTTTCTCAGGATGCCCCGGTTGATTATGGTTCAGGAGTTTCAGATATAAATCCTGATGATATAGAAACTGTAACTGTACTAAAAGGCCCTGGTGCGACGGCACTTTATGGTAGTCGTGCAGCTGGTGGGGTAATTATCATCACTACAAAAAGTGGTGAGCGTAAGGGCAAAGGTTTGGGAGTTACTTTTAATTCCAACTTTAATATTGAACAGGTCAATCGCTGGCCAGATTACCAGTTTGAGTATGGTGAAGGTAGAACCAGTGCATATTATTCCTATTTAGACAGTCCTGATGGAATTAATACCAGTACTACTGTAGCTGCGGGCAGAGCCTGGGGCCCTAAATTTTCAGGCCAAAGCTATTTTCAATATGATCCAAACAGCCCGGGGAACAAACCAACCCAGAAAACTCCCTGGGTGGCACATGACGATTATATTTCGGGATTTTTCCGTACTGGTCAGACTTTATCTAATAGCCTTTCTATTGAAGGTGGATCTGATAAAAGTTCTGCCAGACTTTCAATTACACATTTAAAAAACGAATGGATTATTCCAAATACAGGCTTCGAGAGATTAAATGCGACTCTTTCTTTTAATCAAAAAGTATCTGATAAATTAAAAATTACCGGTAGAGCAAATTATACTAATAAAAAGAGTGATAATCTTCCACTTGCAGGATATAATAATCAGACCCTGATGTATTTTCTGATTATTGGTACAACACCAAACATCAGACCTGAATGGTTTAAGCCTTACTGGCAACCTGGTTTAGAAAATGTCGTTCAAAAGAATCCATTCAATCCCGGACCGGATAATCCTTATCTGGGAATGTATGAAATGCTGAATAAGATGAACAAAAATGGATTAATAGGAAATGTTTCCGCCAACTATGAGATATCCAAGAAGTTCGATCTTATGCTAAGAACTGGTTTAGATATGTCAAATGAATTTCGTTCGCAACAAAGACCATTCAGTATGACTAGATATCCAAGGGGAATGTACCGTGAACAAAATGTTTTCGCATATGAGTCAAACACTGATTTATTGCTTTCTTACAGGGATAAAATTTCACCAAAAATTTCCATTACTGCAAGTGCCGGTGCAAATACAATGATTCAGCAGAATGATTTTGCAGGTATTTATGCAGATCAATTAGCTCAACCCGGGGTTTACCAGATTTCAAATAGTTTAGACCAGGCTGTGGTTGACCCATCCAGAACTATGAGAGCTATTAATAGTGTTTATGGCAGTACTCAGATTGCATATGATGAGAAGGTTTATATAGATCTGACAGGTAGAAATGACTGGTCAAGTACTTTGCCATTCAAGAATAATTCGTTCTTCTATCCTTCAGTGAGTTCCAGCTTTATTCTGGATGAAATTTTTGAACTTCCAAAGGTAATTACCTTTTCAAAAATCAGAGCATCCTGGGCGCAGGTGGGTAATGATACCAGACCTTATCAAACTGCCAGATATTATGATCGTATTTTTGGAAATTCATTCACCAACCCTAATCAATTATTCAATGCTGAATTAAAGCCTGAAATAACAGCCAGTTATGAGTTTGGTTTGGATATGCGCTTTTTGAACAATAGAGTAGGATTTGATATTGCACATTATAATAATAATAGCCGTAACCAGATTCTATCAATTCCTTTAGATCCAGTTACAGGATTTTCTACAGCATTAATTAATGCAGGTTTGATCAATAGCAAAGGTTGGGAAGTTCAGTTAAACGGAAAACCAATTTTAAAGGATAAATTCTCCTGGAGCACCACTTTACTTTGGAATAGAAATCGCAGCTATGTTAAGGAATTGGCAGAGGGTTTAACTAATCAAATTATCTATCAGCACAATACAAACGTTACTATAGAAGCCCGCGTTGGTGGCTTGATGGGAGATATGTATGGTAGAGGATTTCAACGCTCTCCTGATGGCCAGATCGTTTACAACTCTGCAAATGGTTTGCCTGCCCCTCTTGATCAGGTTGCACGTAAAATGGGAAATGCCTTTGCCGATTGGAAAGGTAGTGTAATGAATGAATTCAGATATAAGACTGTAAATCTGAGTATTCTATTAGATGGACAGTATGGCGGGGAAATGTACTCTCAAACGAGCCATAAGAACAATACTCTTGGCAAAACCAAAGTAACTCTTCCAGGACGTGATGCCGGTATCATAGGGGATGGTGTTGTGAGATTAGCAAATGGCACTTTCGTTAAAAACACAATAGTTGCTCAGGCAAGTGCCTATTATGATAACTACTATCAAATCAGTAATGCAGAAACTAATATTTTTGATGCTTCTTTCTTAAAAATCAGAGAAGTTAGATTGGAATTTGGTCTTCCTTCGAACATGCTTAGAAAATTAGGAGTTCAAAAAACATCTATTGCAATTTGGGGCAGAGATCTGTTCAACTTCACCAAATTCCCAGGATTTGATCCGGAAGGGGGAAATTTGAATAACGGGACTTTAACACCGGGAGTAGAGCTGACCCAGTTTCCATCTAACCGTTTGATGGGTACTAACCTAACCTTTAAGTTTTAATCCAAAATTATTCTTAAAACACAAAAGACATGAAATTTTCAATTAAAATAGTTACAGCAATACTTTTAGTAATCACTTCTATATTCTCTTGCACAGATAAATTTGAGGAAATTAATACCGATCCTAACCGACCAAATGAGGTGACCCCGGGAATCTTATTAGGCCAGATGCAATATCGGATAGTGAATAATTCTATACAAGCTGCCCGTAATTTTACACATGAACTCATGCAGGTTGATGCCCCAAGAGCAAGTCCGGGTGGACAGGGTTTGCATCGCTATGTAGTACAGCCAGGTCAGGCAGTATGGACTGGTTTTTATGATCGTTTGACTGATGTTGAAGACATTTATAAGATTTCGGATAAACTCAAAGAAAATAACTACAAAGCAATTGCTCTGGTGTATAAAAGCTGGGCGTACTCTATCTTAACTGATCTATACGGAGACGTTCCTTATTCACAGGCAATTAAAGCTTCTGAAGGTAATTTTACACCTGCTTTTGATAAGCAAAAGGATATCTACATACAAATTTTAAAGGACCTTGAAACTGCAAATACGTTGTTTGATGATACTAAGGCTCTGACTTATGGTGGCGACCAGGTTTATAATGCGAATGTATTGATTGGAGGTAGAAATGTAGGAATTCAGAAATGGAAAAAATTTACCAACTCCCTCAGATTGAGATTATTGCTAAGAATTTCCAAGCGTGATGGTGAAGTTAATGTAAATCAGCAAATAACCTCAATTTTAGCTAATCCTACAACCAATCCTGTTTTTACTGCCAATGCTGATGATGCAATTTTCAGATATCCGGGAACATTTCCATATTTCAATCCTTATTTCCAGGCCCGTACTTTGGAGTGGAGAGATGGAACTTATTTTACAAAGTTCTTTCTAAATCATATGAATGCAATCAATGATCCAAGAAGGGCTATTTGGGTAACTCCTGTAACTGTAAACGGACAAAGTGTTTATCAGGGAATTGACAGTGGCTATCCAACAAGTCTGGAATATATCGTAGGCCGTAATTCAAGTTATCCTGATATATTGAAAACATCACCCTTATTGGGAGTAATGATGACTTATTCAGAAGTTGAGTTTATTAAAGCTGAGTTAGCTTTAAAAGGCTTTAATACAGGTAGAACAGCTAAGGCACATTATGATTCAGGTATTACTGCTTCCATGGTTCAATGGGGTGCAACGATGCCAGCTGGTTTTTTAAATACGGTGGGTGTAGCGTACAATGCAACCGGTACTGCAGCTCAGCAGCTGGAACAAATCATGTTGCAAAAGTATTATGCTTACTTTTTTGTAGATTATCAGTCCTGGTTTGAAAAACGCCGTACAGGGTATCCAGTTTTACCAAGAGGAACAGGAATACCGGCCGAGAATGTATTTCCTTCAAGGGTGCCTTATCCAACCTATTTACAGTCTTTAAATTCAAGTAATCTTCAGGCTGCTGTTGCTTCAATAGGCGGTGATAACAGTAATGTTAAGCTTTGGTGGGAGAAATAGTATATTTAACTGAGTATTGAGTATTGAGTATAGGGAAACGAGAAATTAGTTCAAATTCAATTTTATTAATTGCTATAAATCCATTTTATAATAAACACAGGTTAAAATATAAAGATGAAAAAATTACTTTTTCTGGGCGTAATGCTATTTGCCTTTGCCGCAAATGCACAGAATCTAAATGATCAGCTGAATTCTAAGAGAATTATTTTACCTAATGGCTGGTCATTGTCTCCTGCCGGTAGATCAGTTGAGTTGGGTGACCTGCCATTGAATATTGCAGTTTCAGGATCCGAAAAGTTTATAGCGGTCACGAACAATGGACAGAGTACTCAAACTATTCAGCTAATTGATCCGAAAACAGAAAAAGTGTTAGATAAGGTTGAAATTCCAAAATCTTTTTACGGACTAGAGTTCAGCAAGGATGACCGTTTTCTCTATGCATCTGGCGGAAATGATAACTGGATTTTGAAATATGAAATCGCCAATTCAAAATTACTCATCAGGGATACCCTAAAACTGGGTAAGCCTTGGCCCGAGAAAATCTCACCTGTTGGTTTGGAGATTGATGATGACAGAAATCTTTTGTACGTTGTGACCAAGGAGAATAACTCGCTGTACATTTTCGACCTGAAGAGTAATAAAATTATTCATCAGCAAAGCATTGGAAATGAAGGCTATACCTGTATTTTATCACCTGACAAGAAAACATTATATATTTCTTTATGGGGAGGCAAAAAGGTAGCATTTTTCGATACAAATCTTAGAAAAATTACGGCTTCTGTAGATGTTTCATACAACCCGAATGAATTAATTCTAAATAAATCAGGAAGTATACTTTATGTAGCCAATTCTCAGGACAACAGTGTATCTGTAATAGATGTTAAGGCAAAAAAAGTAGTTGAGGTTTTGAATACCGCTTTATTCCCTAATTCACTCACTGGGTCTACTACCAATGGTTTGGCTTTATCAAAAGATGGGCAAAGTTTGTATATCGCTAACGCGGATAATAATTGTCTTGCAGTTTTTAATGTAAGTCAGAAGGGTAACAGTGTTTCTAAAGGTTTTATTCCTGTTGGATGGTTCCCTACGAATGTTAGAGTAATTGGGACTAAGATATTTGTGAGTAATGGTAAAGGTTTTTCTTCATTCGCAAACCCTCAGGGACCACAGCCCGTCAGGTCTGATGTAAAATCAGAATCACATAAAGGAGAACTTCCTCAGGCAAATAATAGATTGCAATATATCGGTAGTCTGATGAAGGGAACAATGAGTGTGATTGATGAACCTTCTGCCAGCGATCTTGAAGTATATTCCAGAAATGTATTCAAGAATACTCCTTACCAAAAGGATAAGGAATTAATCGCTGATGGAGAAACCGGTAATCCTATTCCCAAAAAGGTTGGTGATCCTTCTCCAATTAAATATGTTTTTTACATAATAAAGGAGAACCGTACTTATGATCAGGTATTTGGTGATATTAAAGAAGGGAATGGCGATTCTACACTCACTCTGTTCGGAGAAAAATATACACCGAATCAGCACAAGCTAGTGCGGGAATATGTTTTGCTGGATAATTTTTATGTAGATGCAGAGGTGAGTGCCGATGGTCATAACTGGTCATTAGGAGCTTATGCAACAGACTTTCTGGAAAAGACATGGCCAACATCCTATGGTCGCAGAGGTGGCCAAAATGATGGTTTAGGTCGCCGCACAATTGCCAATAATAAAGATGGGTTTATTTGGGATATGGCTAAAAAACATGGAGTTTCATTTAGAACCTATGGTGTTTTTGCAGATAAGGATAAAGGTAACATACCCGTTTTGGATGAAGCACATGTCGCCTCTACGTTTACAGGTTATTACGATCAGAATGTAAAAGATGTTGAGCGTTTTGAACAGTGGAAAGCTGACTTTGATATTTTGTTATCGAAAAATGCAGTCCCATCTTTAAATACCATCCGTTTGGGTTCCGACCATACACAAGGGCTTGGACTTGGCAAACCTACTCCTTACGCCTGTGTGGCAGATAATGATCTGGCAGTAGGTAAATTGATTGAACACATCAGCAATAGCTCAATATGGGCACAATCGGCAATATTTATTCTTGAAGATGATGCCCAAAACGGCCCAGATCATGTTGATGCGCACCGTTCAATTGCACTGGTTGTTAGTCCGTATACGAAAAGAAATTATCTGGATAATACCATGTATTCCACTTCAGGAATGTTACGCACAATTGAACTCATTCTGGGCTTACCCCCGATGAGCCAGTATGATGCAGCTGCAATGCCTATGTTCAGAAGTTTTACGAGTAAACCTGATTTTACAAAGTTTAAAGCAGTCCCAAACCGGGTGAGCCTGGATGAAACGAACAAAATTGCTTCAAAATGGTCTAAAATTTCCGAAGGTTTTGATTTTGCCGAAGTAGATAAAAATGATGACAGGTTATTTAATGAGGTACTTTGGAAGGGCTTAAAAGGAGATGATTTTGAAGTGCCGGCACCCAGAAGAAGCGCATTTTTGAGACTGGAGCAAAAAGTTAAGAGTGATTAATTCTCCTGTGGTCGTAGTTTTCCGTACCATATTCCCCTGTGGTCGGTGTTGTCACCGTACCACATTTCTTGATTTCCCCTGTGGTCGGTGTTGTCACCGTACCACATTTCTTGATTTTTAATCAAGGAGTAAGGTAGCTGGAAGATTTCAGTAGGTATGGCCAAGTAATCTGACCTAATACACTAATTTGTCAATCTGCAAATTGCATTTATGCTGCTTTAGGATTATAATTGCAGAATATGAATGATATACTGCAGAAAGAACAACATTTCAGGAAAGTAAAAGAGGATCTGGAATCTCAGGGATTTGAAATTTTGCAGATGGATTTGCAGAGGCCTTGGGGAGGTTTCTTCGTAATTAATGAGGATCAGGCTCAAAAATTTTCTGACACCTACTTCAGTGGAATTGCTGTCGACCAGCTTAAAATCTCAGGAAAACTAAGTCCGAAAATTTTAGTCGTAGCCCCACAAACCCGACTTTCATGGCAGTATCACCACCGCAGGGCAGAAATCTGGCAGGTGTTAAGCGGTACTGTAGGGGTTGTTTCAAGTTTTACAGATCAGGAGGCTGAACTTAAGAGATACAATCCGGGTGATCAGATTGTACTCAAGCAGGGAGAGCGTCACAGGCTTGTCGGACTTGAAGATTGGGGGGTAATTGCAGAGATCTGGCAACATACCGATGCTTCAAATCCTTCTGATGAATCTGACATTGTTAGAGTTCAGGATGATTTTGGACGATAATGCCTATGAATTCGTGACATTTCAGCTATAATTAACTATTATAATTTAATTATTTTCGCATGCTTTCAAACCAAGGCTTTTTTGATTTATGATAATTCTGATTTTTTTTCTTGCTCACTGGTTTTTGTCCCTGTTCTTTCAAACATTCTTCCTGCATCGTTACTCTTCTCATAAAATGTTCAAAATGAGTCCTTTCTGGGAAAAGGTTTTCTATCTATCAACCTTCCTGGCTCAGGGATCTTCCTTTCTTAATCCACGTGCTTATGCCATTATGCATCGCATGCATCATGCCTACAGTGATACAGAAAAAGATCCTCACTCGCCGCATTTCTTTAAAGATGTGATTGGAATGATGGTTCAGACTAAAAATATTTATTTGGATTTCATTAGGTTCAAAACCGAACCAGAACCAGCCTTTCGTGATAATTATCCAACATGGCCGCTAATAGATAAGATTGGTGACCTTTGGATTACCCGCCTTATCTTTATCATGCTTTACATAACTTTTTACGTGTATTTTGCGGAGTATTGGTGGATGTTTTTATTGCTTCCAATTCATTTTTTGATGGGACCAATTCACGGTGCGGTAGTTAACTGGTGCGGACATAAATATGGTTACTCAAATTATGATAATCATGATCATAGCAAGAATTCTCTTCCACTCGACTTTTTGATGCTTGGAGAATTGTTTCAGAATAACCACCATAAAAAACCAAATAATGTGAATTTTGCATTGAAATGGTACGAGTTCGATCCTTCTTATCCGATCATTAAATTAATGCATCATCTGCATATTATCAGATTAAGAAAGGTTTAGACACAAGAAATATATCTGATCAGGGCTCCTTTATTGGAGCCTTTTTTGTTACATGACTTTTGTGCTTATATAAATCACTGATAAGCTTGATAATATTTTACCTCGACCCCGAAGGGGCAATGTCATTATTTTAAGATTGAGAGGTTCCCGCTTTCGCGGGAATGACAAATCATAAGTAAGCTAAGGGGAGATTCCATCTTTCGCTGAAATCGGTTCTTGTTGATATAAACTTAACGAACTATACCACTACACGATCAAGTCTTCAGGTCATGATCAACTTGGTCATACGGTTCCGTACTACGATTCCAGCGGAGGCTGGAATCTCCTTGTCCCCATCACCATTTTGTCATTCCAGCGAAAGCTGGAACCTCCATAACATGCGTCAAGCAACCTTTGTCATTCCCGCGAAAGCTGGTACGTCACGCACCATTTATGAAGCAACCTTTGTCATTCCCGCGAAAGCTGGTACGTCACGCACCATTTATGAAGTAAACTTTGTCATTCCCGCGAAAGCTGGTACGTCACGCACCATTTATAAAGCAACCTTGGTCATTCCAGGAAAGCTGGTACGTCACGCACCATTTATGAAGTAAACTTTGTCATTCCAGCGAAAGCTGGTACGTCACGCACCATTTATGAAGAAAACTTTGTCATTCCAGCGAAA
>JBIIRT010000185.1:0-4196 GCA_044341405.1 Daejeonella sp.
CTAAAACCGGTCGGGAGGCTTTTATGTTGATCTCAGGAAATTTAGCAATAAACTGGAATCAGAAATGATTAGTTGTCGCGATCGATAATCTCCTATTTTCCATCCCATTCCTTGTAAAACTGAGCGAGATACTGTTCCATAAAGACATGTCTTTCAGCTGCTATTCTTTTTCCGGTTTCGGTATTCATTTTATCTTTTAGCAAGAGCAGCTTTTCATAAAAATGATTGATAGTTGGAGCAGTTGAATTTTTATATTCTTCTTTATTCATATTTAGAGCTGGAGGAATACCGGGGTTATATAATTCACGATTTTTGAATCCTCCGTAAGTAAATGCTCTGGCAATTCCGATGGCACCGATTGCATCGAGCCTATCGGCATCTTGAACAATTTCAAGCTCTTTTGAGTGAAATTGTTTTTTCTCAAAACTAGCCTTAAATGACATATTGCGAATAATCTGCTGAACATTTAAGATCAAATCTTGAGGTAACTGTTGTGAATAAAGAAAATCGCCTGCTATTTTGGGTCCAATCTCCTCGTCGCCATTATGGAATTTACTGTCGGCAATATCATGTAATAATGCTGCTAGTTCAACAATGAGTTGTTCGGCTGTTTCTGTTTTTATGATTTGAAGTGCATTATTCCACACCCGCTGAATATGCCACCAATCATGGCCGCTTTCGGCCCCTTCCAAAGTATGCTTAACAAACTTTACTGTTTCAGCGATGAGCTGATCATGATTCAAGTTTGGGTTCTCTTTTACTGCCTTCATATAATTCGTATTCCAATAGCCTGCAATCAAGTTTACCATTGTAAAATTCGATTCTCCTTGAAGCCCGAAGTCCTATTTTTTTGGCCAGATCAGGATTACCGGTGAAAATATATCCTTTGTATCCCTTACAACTCTGTTTCATAAAGTCGCCAATCCGTTTATACGTAGCTTCGAGCTTAGTATGAACACCAAGACGCTCACCATATTCGGGGTTAAACAGCACTATTCCTGGAGCTTCGGGTACTATTGTGTCTGCAAAATCACAAACTTCAAAATCAATCAGATGATCAACTCCAGCAGTTTTTGCATTTTTTATTGAAATATCAATCGCGTCTTCAGAATGATCGGTGGCTACAATTCTAAAATCAATCTCTTTTTTTGCCTTCTCTTTTAACTTTCGTCTTTCTTCGAAGAAAATCTGCTCATCATATCCAATGATATGCATAAAACCATAATTCATTCGAAACATTCCGGGTGTTTTATCAGTTGCCAGTAAGGCTGCTTCTATTGCCAGAGTTCCTGAACCGCACATTGGCACAACAAATGGACTTTTTTTATCCCACCCTGTAGCCATAATGGTTCCTGCAGCGAGCGCTTCTAGCATAGGGGCTTTACCGGGAATTTTACGGTAACCATGTTTTGCTAGCGTTTCACCTGAAGTGTCAATAAAGATCTCTGCATCATGTTCTTTCCAGTACAGGTGAATAACCGCTTTATTTCCGTCGGATCCTGTATTTGGCCTGATTTCTTTTTTCTCTTTGATGCGGTCTACGATGGCATCCTTCACTTTCAGATTTGCGAACAGTGGCGTAGTGATGGTTTCATTATCTACCGTTGAACTTACAGAGAAATAGCCTGTAAAATCAATCAACTCTTCCCATGAGATCTCTAGTAATTCTTTATAAAGCCTTGCCGGATTTTCAGCTGTAAATGTTTTGATGGAGTACAAAACCTGACTGGCACAGCGTAAATTCAGATTCAGTGGAATACAATCATTTATTGTTCCTTCCAGCTCCAAACCGGTACTGAATGCTCTTTTGATCACATAACCCAATGCCTCCACTTCCTGACGAAGGTATGGTGCCAGGCGATTGTTACAGGTTATGATGATCTTACTCTTAGTGTGGAAAACTTGCATAATAAAATACGAAGTTAACAATTAAAAACTGCCTTAATTTTATACTTTTACAAATCGTATAAGTCTATTGGTTTTTCAAAAATCAGGCAGCCTTATTACGATTTAAAACCAGCATATATCTGTAATTTTATTAGCATGGACATAAAAGGCAAAGTACATGAAATTTCACCGGTAATAACCGTGAGTGAAAAATTCAAAAAACGAGAATTAGTAATTGAATACGCAGAAAATCCGTCTTACCCGGAGTTTGTAAAATTTGAGGCAGTTCAAGACAAGGTAAATCTGTTTGATACTATCAATGTAGGCGATCAGGTAGAATTATTTTTTAACCTTCGCGGACGTGCTTGGGTAGACAAGATGGGCAAAACCTCTTATTTTAATACATTGGTGGTATGGAGAATAAATCCAATTACTTCTGGAGGCTCTTCACCTGCTCCTGAATTTGCAGCTCCGGCTGATATCAGTCCGGCACCTGAAGATGATGATTTGCCATTCTAGTAGTTTTATTCTTAACTATTACAACATCAAAAAGCCCCATGACGCATAGCGGATGGGGCTTTTTGATGTTACTCAAATTATTATTCTTTAACTATTTGCTTTACATACCAAACGTTATTTTGGTTTATAGAAATATAATAAACTCCATTTTCAGGGAGTGATATTTGCTTCATATAAGATCCATTAAAATTGCTGATCTCATCCGTAAATACCGGCTTCAGATCAGTGTTCAGGATTTTTAGTTTTATTGATCCTTTACTCTCTAAATTGAAGGAGATTCCAACTTTGCCATTTGAAAAATTCGGAAACAGGGTTAGGTCCTTGATATCCAGTAGATTTCCGTTATTTTCAATACCTGTAATCGTTTTCACCTGACTTTTTTCTGCATCACTGAGGCGAAAATTCATCCTGCTGGATATTCCATTTTTGTCTGTGGAATTAAAATTAAAAGAAGAGGAATTATTTCTGTTCCTCATCCCCGGCAATTCCCCTCTTTCAAATTCAAAAACCATGGGTGGAGCAGAAGGATTCATTGGCGACCTCGGCATTCGTCGCATTCGTGGCATATTGGGTGCTACAGGTGCCATGTCCCCATGCATTGTGATAATGCGTTTTCTGAGGTTACTATCCAAACCATCTATTTGAAACCTGAATTGTTTCATGATGGTATCAGTATTAAAGTCAAATGTACTGTCTCCATTAAACTTGAAAACATGTAATCCTCCCGGCATTTTATCGTTAAAATCAAGTTCTTTCATATCATCATCCTCCCAATGAAGGATATGGGGGACATCGCCTTGGCGACCGATTATGATTTCACTATTTTCACTTTCTCCGGGCTTAATTATTACTCTTTTATCAATGGTTTTACCTTTGATTCTGCCTTCCATATCTCTGAACACCTGCCTTAAACGGATGCGTTCCTCCTGATCTACTTCGTTTAATTTTTTTCCATTAATTGTTGTGTCACCATTTTTAATAATGATACTTTGACTAATTTTTCTATCAACCTGCGCGCTTGCAACAGATGCTGAACCCATAACAATAAGTGTAACGAAAGCGATTAGTGCCAGGTGTGGATTGAGAATGATTTTTTTCATAGTATCTTTTTAATTTAATAGCAAGGCTTTATCCAAGTTGTGCTAAGCAAGTGATTAAGTATTTTTAAAATTTGGAATGATTTGAATTTTAGTGTATTTCAAATTTTTGATGGAACAAATGTAGAGGGCTTAAGAATGTAATTTTGTTAAGACTTTGTTAAAAAATGTTAAAACTACATTGACAAAGAGAGTGTTGTGTATTTTTGTTTGGGATGAAAAGCAAAAGTATCGGATTGATTATAGGCTTAATGGCAACTGCTTTAATGGGGGTAATGGGAATGCAATGGTATTTTTTCAGACAATCCTACCAGCTTCAATCTCGCTTGTTTGACCAATCAGTACATGAAGTATTGAATAACGTTGTTGAACGCCTCGCCAAAAAAGATGCTAATAATTTTTTGGAGAAGAAGGCAGAATTTATCAGACTTCCTGAACGGCCAATAATCAATAAAGCACCTGTTTTTGTTGCTGCACCTGAAAAGCCCGCCAGAATTAAGCGTAAAGTTCCGAGAATGTCTGATGAGAATTATTTTCTGGCTCAGCAAAGAAAAGCTGACAGTGTATTCATGATCAGGGATAGTTTACTAAGGGCAAGATATCCAAATGTGGTATCATTTAATGATATGTTAACCGCTTCTGAACTAAAGAATTCTGAATACAACCTGCGTGTAGATGTTTATCAGGTTGAAG
>JBIIRT010000068.1:0-14292 GCA_044341405.1 Daejeonella sp.
AGAAATATTAACTGAGAACCATCCTAATGAAATTATTCAAAACAGGAGTGGAAAATATCTGTTCGTAGCCAATGCAAATGATAATTCAGTTTCTGTTATTGACACCCAGTTGGGAAAAGTAATTGAAATTATTTCTACTGCCCTATACCCAACCAGACTCACAGGTTCAACGACAAACGGTTTAGCGCTTTCTGAAGACGAGAAAACTCTTTATGTGGCTAATGCCGACAATAATTGTCTTGCCGTATTTAATGTTTCGAAACCGGGAAAAAGTAGTTCAAAGGGTTTTATTCCTACAGGATGGTATCCAACAAATGTTCGGGTAGCCGGGAAAAAGATTTTTGTTTCAAATGGCAAGGGGTTTAGTTCAATGGCTAATCCCAACGGACCGCAACCTGTAAAAAAGACTGATAACAGCGGACTTCATAGCGGGATTACGGAACAAAAGGAAGTCCAGTATATCGGATCACTTTTCAAAGGAACACTTTCGATTATCGATCAGCCTGATGATTCGAAGCTGGAATGGTATTCAAAACAAGTTTATGCCAATACTCCATATAACAAGCAAACTGAAACGCTTTCTAAAGGTCTCAAAGATAATCCGGTGCCCAATGTTCAAGGTGGTAAATCGCCAATTAAATATGTCTTTTATGTGATTAAGGAGAACCGGACATATGATCAGGTTTTCGGAGACATAAAAGAAGGTAATGGCGACCCAGAACTTTGTCTCTTCCCTGAAAAAGTAACACCTAATCATCATGCTTTAGCAAGGGAGTTTGTATTGCTTGATAATTTTTATGTTGATGCAGAGGTTAGTGCGGATGGACATAATTGGAGTATGGCGGCTTACGCAAACGACTACATCGAGAAATCTTGGCCTACTAGTTATGGTAGCAAGGGTGGCACCTATGATTATGAAGGCAGCCGTAAAATTGCTTATCCTAGGGATGGTTTTATTTGGGATTATTGCAAGCGTGCAGGTGTTAGCTATCGCAGTTATGGGCAATTCGTAACTAAGGATGGACCAACTACAGAATCACTTGTAGGTAAAATCGCCCCAAATTTTCAGCCTTATAATCTTGATATTAAGGATATTGATAGAATTACTGCCTTCAAATCAGATTTCGACTCCTTGCTGGCAATTAATTCGGTTGCACAATTTAATACTGTTCGAATAGGGAATGATCATACTAGCGGACAAAGAATAGGGAAATTAACTCCTACAGCTCAGGTCGCAGATAATGATCTTGCATTAGGAATGTTGGTGGAACATATTTCAAATAGTAGTATTTGGAAGGAATCAGCAATATTTGTACTGGAAGATGATGCACAAAATGGCCCGGATCATGTTGATGCGCACCGCTCTCCTGCATTTGTGATCAGCCCCTACACCAAACGAAATTCAGTAAATAGTACCATGTATTCAACTTCCGGAATGCTCAGGACAATTGAGTTGATATTGGGCTTACCTCCAATGAGTCAGTATGATGCTGCAGCTGTTCCATTTTCGGAATGCTTTACTTCTATACCTGATTACCGTCCGTATAAGGTCAGGCCTTCTAATGTAGATTTAGAACAACGTAATATTGCATGGAATAAAAGTGCAGAAAGATCACAGGAATGGAATTTTGCAAAAGAAGATGCTGCACCTGATCTGGACTTGAATGAAGTGGTTTGGAAATCCGTTAAGGGGGAAGATTCAGTAATGCCTGCCCCAAGGAGAAGTGCTTTTTTGAAGCTTGAGCAAAAGAAAAACGCTGAGGATTAATTATTCTGGCTTATCAAATCATTTTTCATTTCTGCAGATTATTGATTATGTCAAGAATTCTATTCTTTCTGTCTTTATTTTTTATTTCAGGAAGTCTTTTCGGCCAGAGTATTCAAGGAAAAGTATTTATAAAAAATACTAATAGTCCGCTTGCGGGAGTTAGCATTAAAATTGAAGGTTCAAGTTCAAAAACTACAGCAACAAATGAGGAAGGAATATTTAGTTTTCAAAATAATCGGCCTGGGAAATATACTATACAAGTAAGTTACCTCGGATATGAGACGTATCAAACTACCCTGATTCTTAAGGATGAGGGTATAAATCTTGAGATATTCCTTATTTCTCAATCTGGCTCTCTTCCTGAGGTACAGATTTTATCTGCTTCTCGTCGGAATACTTCCTCTCTTCGTTTACCTTTTGCTTCCAGCGTATTAAATGTACCAGCTCAGTCTGAGAATATTCCCCGCACTGTTCCGGAATCATTAAGTATTATCCCGGGGGTATTTGTTCAGAAAACGAATCATGGGGGTGGTTCTCCTTTTATACGTGGATTGACAGGAAATCAAACACTAATTCTAATAGATGGTATCAGGTTAAACAATTCAACCTTCAGATATGGCCCAAATCAGTATTTGAATACCATTGATCCTTTTTCGGTAAATAAGATTGAAGTTCTGCGAGGAAGTGGTTCTGTTCAATATGGTTCTGATGCTATAGGTGGGGTTATACAGATTTTTACAAAAGACCCTTCGTATTCTTCCCAAAAGTCTTTTAGGGGGAGCGTTTCAGGAAGGTTTGGCAGTGGAAATATGGAGCAATCTGGCAGTACCGAATTATCCTATTCCACGAAGAGAATGGTTCTTTCAGGAATTTTGGGGATAAAGAATTTTGGAGATTTGATAGGTGGTGATACCACTGGGAGACAATCACCTTCGGGTTACTCTCAGGCTGATGCTAGTCTGAAATTCAAACTCAGGGTTTCTGATAATTCTGAACTTATAATAGCCAATCAGTTTGTGCAACAAAAGGATGTTGATGTTTATCATAAAGTAAAACTTGAAAACTTTAAGATTAATAAAATGGGCTTGCAAGGAAGAAATCTAAGTTACCTAAAATACAGTATTGATCAGGAGTCATCTATTTTGCGAAGGATAGATTTTACTGGTTCTTTGAATGCAACTATTGAAGAACGAAATAGTCAAAGGAACGCCAGTCAGTCGGTTGGTTTAGAAAGGGATAAGATCCATACGTCCAATTTGGGTATTGAACTTTTCTCGGATTTGAGTAAAAGATGGACGGCGAACAGTGGATTGGAATATTACCGGGATAAGGTAAATAGTATAAGGAATACGACAAATTTACAAAGTCGAATGGTGACTATGCAGAGAGGTTTATACCCCAATAATTCACTTTATTCAAACACTTCGGTTTATTCACTCCATCACCTCACTTTTGGAAATATCAATCTTGAAGGTGGATTGAGGTATAATTGGTTACAGGCAAGGATTGTGGATAAGGACCTTGGACAGTTAAAAATAAACCCCGGTGCATTTGTCTGGAATTCAGGACTTAATTATTCCATTGATAAGCATCATATTTACACTTCCTTTAATACTGGTTACCGTGCTCCTAATATTGATGATATGGGAACTTTGGGTATCGTAGATTTCAGATATGAGATACCTGCTTATACCCTCAAGCCTGAAAAGAGTTATAATTCAGAAATCGGATATAAATATTTTTCTGAGCATGTTAGTTTTGGTACAGCTTTATACCGGAATAAGCTTAGTGATCTGATTACGAGAGTCCAAACAGGACAACTAATAGATGGCTATAAAGTTTATAAGAAAGAAAATACTGAAAACGCTGTAATTAGAGGTATAGAAGGATTTGCTGAGTTTCAGGTTTCACAGCGGTGGTTCTTAGACTTATTCGCTTCATTTAATCATGGAAGAAACATTTCCAAACAAGAACCACTCAGAAGAGTTCCGCCGTTCAACGGTAATGTTTCCATGAAATATAAAATGAACAAATTTTATATGAAAGGAGAGCTGGGTTGGGCCGACAAACAAGATCGTCTTGCTCAGGGAGACAGAGATGATAACAGGATTCCGGCAGGTGGAACACCCGGTTGGAGGGTATTAAATGTTTATTCAGGATACTCCATTAAGAATTTACAATTAAGGTTAAGTGCACAAAACCTTTTTAACGTAGATTATCGAACACACGGCAGCGGAATAAATGCTGTCGGAAGAAGTCTTTGGACGAGTCTTACATTTGATTTCTAAATCTTGAATAAGGTGAGTTCGATTAAACTATATAAATATTAGGATTTAACCACATAGAATAAATTTATAATGTTTTAAATCAAACATAGATTATAAATCACATAGCTTGAAGCGAAGCTTTAAGAGTATCTGTGTCTAATATATAGCTTAGAATAATAAAAAGCCATGTTTCCCTATCTATCGGCAGGTAGGTATGCGGTTTTTTTAAAAATCATGTCGAGTTCACGTAAATTAACCTAAGTTCGACATAAGGTAGATTAAAAATGCCATTTAAATTGATCTCATGATGTTATAGATTTGTATTAGTTGATTTTTGAAACCAATACCTGCATTTTATAGCTTAGCTCAGCCCTTTCCTACGGAGTATTCCGGCAAGAAAGCGTGGTTTATTTCCCCTTTGGTCGGTGTTGTCCTTTAGACTTGTAAAAGTAAAAAACCAACCACAGGTGAATTCAATGCCGCTCATAGCCGCGGAGGCCTATTTACTTTTTCCTTGATGAAAAAGTAACCAAAAAATCAATACAAAACGAAGCTTCCACTACTACAGGCCATACACCCGGCCCGCCGTTTTGTCCTCCCCCCGCTTTGAAAAATACTGCTTCATTTAGAATTAATTTCTCCTTATCGAGATTCAAATATTACTAAGATTAACGTTAGAGGTTTAGGAATGTTCATCCATCAACGGCTGCGTAAAGGGCTATGAAAGTCAGTGCTATGGCATAGTTAAATTTACCGCCCTGTCCGATGCCGCAAAAAAGTATATGAATGTCATTGCAAGGCGATATACTCAGTATCCTGCTAATTACCCCAATTTTTTTTAGACGCCACGCTAGCAGCCCCCTTTAATAAGCTTTCCTCCTCCGCCCGGGGCGGATGGTGCGGCAACGATAGTCTAGGCCTAAGCAGAACCCTTCAAAGCATCAGGCGCAGCGGCGGCATTTATTCGTTTTTGTTTATTGTTTTTAAGGTACTCATGGTCTCGTCGTTCCTTCTCGGCATGGTACTTTTCTGCCCATCCGTACGGGTTCATCCGGGCGGGCTGCAGGAAAAGGACTAGGCCCTGCGGCCATGAGCGGGTAATATTTCCCATAATTTGGAAGTGTTCGTTGAAACCCCCAGAGGGAAGAAATTAATTCGGGACATGCTAATTTGGATTTGATATGAAATCAACTCTTAACTGAACGACATTGGTGCGCGTGCCGCGTGTTCCAGAATATTTTAAAAGCACACGCCACACGCATGCGCTAGCAACGGGCTTCCGTTAATAGAACCATAAACCATGTTAACCAAACCCGGGTGGCAGCTCTATCTTTTTTGCACTAAGAATCTCATGATAACCATTAAATTTCTCACAAAAAAATAGGGCAGAACACGGGGCTGGAATAAGCGAAGAGAAACAGACCCTGCTTTCTAAAAGGTGAGAAAAATAATCAGTTGAAACGTAGACTAGCAAGATTTTATATCGAACTCACGTCAATTGAGGAAAAAAATCCAGATTGTTAATCAGGGGATAAATAATAATTTGTTTCATTTATAAAAACTAAAAGCCCTGAATGATGTTCATTCAGGGCTTTTAGCATTACACTTTTAGCATCATTTTGATTTAGTCTGAGCTTTTGATTTAGGGATTTTAAATTGGGGTTTTCCCTTACTTATAACTTCAGGTGCACCAACTAAAGACATAGCTGAGCGGAAACCGACGTCTGAACTTGCTTCATCTTGTTGCATAAATCTTCTTGTCGCAGGATTTAACCAGTATGCTCTGTCATTCCAGGAACCACCTTTATAAACTCTTGAACGATCATTTACCAATGTCGTGATTCCATAGAGATCAGTTATTACTGTATCAAGGTGGCCACGAAAATCCGGATTGTAAGGTTTTCCTGCAATTGCTGATGAATCAGCACTGACCGCATTGTTTTGTAATTCAGACCATTTTTGTTTTTTGCGTGTCTTAGCAGGATCTTTAATAGGACGACCATATTTGTCCTTTGCATAGGTGCCTTTATCTCTATCAGACAATCTCTTATTTACATATTCATTTCCTCTAAAAGGATTGAAATCACTGAAATCCTCAAAACTCAATTTTCTGTAAACGTCAGCTGTCCATTCGTTCACATTACCTGCCATATTAAAAAGTCCAAAATCATTAGGTCTGTAACTTCTTACCGGTGCAGTTATATCTGCCTTATCGTTAAGGTAACCACCTGTACCCATATTGTCACCATCGCCGCGTTTAAAATTGGCTAATATCATACCTTGAGTACGTTTTTTTGGCGATCTAACACCAAGGCCATTCCAGGGATATATCCTGCCATCTGCAATATTTTCAAATTCAGTATTTCCAGCTAAAGCTAGGGCTGCATATTCCCACTCGGCTTCAGTTGGCAAACGATAGGGTTGCTTCAATACTCCGTCTTCCAAGCGTACCGGTCTGACAACACCTTTTGCATTGGGAGTTGTTCCGGAAGCTACCGCATTAGGATTCAAATCCTTTTTCATCTTCTTTCCGTCGATTCCTTCACCACGGTATTGTCCGTTTAAATAAATGTCGCTATTGAAAGGTTCTGCAGATGTTGATACAGTTGCAGCAGTCCCTGCTTTACCTGCGCCACCTGTTAACGTTTTATAGTCTACTAAATACCCTTTAGTTCTTAAAATATCTTCGTTTACTCGATCAGTACGCCATTCACAATAGGCATTTGCCTGTTCCCAGGTTATTCCAACAACCGGGTAATCCTGAAAAGCAGGATGGCGCAAATAATTATTTACATAAGGCTCGTTATAGGAAAGAGGCTGTCTCCAAACCAGAGTATCTGGTAAGGCATTGTAATAATATTCAGCGTCATTAACATAATTTCGTTTGATCCAATAGAGATATTCAAGCCAGTCTACATTTGACACCTCAGTTTCATCTATATAAAAAGATGCAACGGTCACCCTGCGTCTCACATTATCAAATTCATAGCCTAAGTCCTGATTTAAGCTACCTCCCATTACGAAGCTACCACCTTCGATGGTAATTAATCCTGGACCTGGTCCGGGTTTAACTTTATTGTTAACCTCAAAACCACCATTATATTTGCTATTGTAAGCCATTCCGGTTTTAGAAGACTTGCCAGACTTATTTTTGGAACAAGATGATAAAATTCCAAGAAGCATTATTGCTACAAAGGAATACATTGAAATTTTTTTCATTACCATTTGATGTAATTGGAGTATTAATTTATAAAAGTACGAAAATGGACTAATATCCCCAATGGATTTTTTTTATTGTCTTTATATTTTGTTAAACTAAGAAATTATTAATGAAAGGAAAAAAGCTAAAATCAGGATAAAGTAGTCATATACGTTAAGTCATTTTCAAAGCGTTATGTCCTAAATATTATTTTAATTAAATAGTACAGAATTTTTTTGGAGATTTATTTATTAAATAAAACACTGATAATCAATTATATATAAATAAATTACGATGAGTTTAAGATATATGAGTTTCAAAGAACGGGTGATTTTAAATAAATAATTTCTCCTAATGCCTGATTTTCTCTAATAAATAATTCGTTTAAATACTTATATTTAGAATACAGTAAAGTGTAGATTTGGCTGATTTTTCAAAATTAATGGTAAACAAACTTACGTTTCGTGTTTTTTTTGTTGTTTTAGCTGTCTGCTTCCATGTAATGGTCATGGCTCAGCCTACCCAATCAGATGGAAAGCGAACAAACAGCATACAAACTGCAGCTCCATTCTTATTGATCACACCAGATGCCCGTTCTGGTGCGATGGGTGATGTTGGTGTTGCAATCTCACCCGATGCAAATTCTATGCATTGGAATCCTGCTAAGCTGGCCTTTCTTGAAAAACCAACCGGATTCTCTGCATCATATACGCCATGGCTTCGTAATCTGGTGCCGGATGTTGATCTTGGATATCTAAGTATCTACCATCGTTTGGATGATAGAAATACAATAGGTGGTGCATTAAGGTACTTTTCATATGGTTCTATTCAGCTTACAGACAATAGCCAGAATGATATAGGAGTTTATAGTCCGAATGAATTTTCTCTTGAAGGCTCTTTTTCCAGAAGATTTGGCGAAGATTTTTCTTTGGGAACCGCTTTGAGATATATCCGCTCCAGTTTAAGTAATGGGCAGTTTAACGGACAAGACATTCAGCCTGCCGCCGCTTTTGCTGCAGATGCTTCAGCATATTACAAAACAGGAACTGTTTTGTTAGGCAATGATGCAGAACTTGCTTTGGGCTTAAATCTTTCCAACATTGGCACGAAGATGAGTTATTCAGAAGGGGGCTCTAAATCTTTTCTTCCTGCTAATATGAAGCTTGGTGCTGCCACTACATTTCTTTTTGATGAACTAAATCATTTTACAGTTGCCCTTGACATGAACAAATTACTAGTTCCAACCAATCCTATCCGGGATGTCAATGGAGATATTATTGATGGAAAAGATCCTGACCGTTCGGTACCAGCGGCAATTTTTGGTTCATTTAGTGATGCACCGGGTGGTTTTTCTGAAGAATTAAGTGAGATGAGCTTTTCTCTTGGAACTGAGTATTGGTATAATAAGCAATTTGCACTTCGTTCTGGGTATTTCTATGAAGCGCCAACAAAAGGCGACAGAAGATACCTTTCTTTGGGTGCCGGTTTAAAATACAATGTATTTAATCTGGATTTCGCTTACTTACTAGCAAACCAACAAACCAGTCCGTTAGCACAGACACTACGTTTTTCACTGGTATTTAATTTCGAAAAGTAATTTAATGAAGATTAGAGTAGGATTTGGGTTCGATGTACACCAATTAGTTGATAATCATCCATTCATTCTGGGAGGAGTTAAATTAGAACATCCTTCAGGAGCTTTTGGGCATTCGGATGCTGATGTACTCGTTCACGCCATTTGTGATGCACTTTTGGGTGCTGCAAATCTTCGTGACATTGGATATCATTTTTCCAATACGGATGTTCGTTGGAAAGGTATAAGTAGTTTGATTCTTTTAAAGGAATGTGTTAAATTACTCAATGATAAAGGCTGGAATGTGGGTAATATCGATGCAATGCTATGTTTAGAAGCTCCTAAAATAAATCCGCATATTCCTGAAATGAAGATTAAGATATCTGAGGCTGCAGGTATTACAGAAGATGATATTTCAATCAAAGCTACAACGAATGAAACCATGGGCTTTATTGGAAGGAAAGAAGGCTTGGTGGCTTATGCGGTTTGTTTAATTGAGAAAAATTAAAACACCTAAGATTTTTTCGGAAACTTGATTTCACTGAAATCTGCTGCACATTTGCCGCAATTACTGGCACATCCTTCTTTATTGGTCATACTTTTATAAACCATCCGGCCGATGAAAATAATTGCCAGAAGGAATAACAGAATAACTAAAATGAGCTGTATGTCCACAGATCAAAAATACAAAATATCTATTGTTTGCTCGTCAGACAACAGTAAATTAAGCCGGATTTCATTTAATTTATACATCTATTTTGTCTGAGATTTAAGTTAAAATACACCTCCATTCTGCATTAAATCTACTTCGGGGCACATCTGTCTTTTTAAAGTGCCCTGATTACCAAGCCTTTATATTCCTTAACTTTTACATAATGTAAAAATCTGCTTATTAAATCTTACCTTTGCAAAAAATTTAAGAGTAATTTTTTAATGCAAAAAATAAGAAATATAGCGATCATCGCTCACGTTGACCACGGTAAAACTACATTGGTTGATAAAATTTTACATCAAACTAATTTGTTCCGTGATAATCAGGCTACCGGTGATCTGATTTTGGATAACAACGATCTTGAACGTGAACGTGGTATTACCATTGTTTCCAAGAATGTTTCTGTAAACTACAAGGGTGTCAAAATTAATATTATTGACACTCCCGGACACGCCGATTTTGGTGGTGAGGTTGAACGGGTATTGAAAATGGCTGATGGAGTTATCCTGTTAGTGGATGCCTTTGAAGGTGCAATGCCCCAAACCCGTTTCGTAACACAGAAAGCACTTTCACTCGGACTTAAACCCGTTGTTATTGTGAATAAAGTGGACAAGGAAAATTGTCGTCCGGAAGAGGTATATGAGTCAATTTTCGAATTGTTTTTCAATCTCGAGGCTACAGAAGATCAGCTTGATTTTCCAGTTTTGTACGGTTCTTCAAAGCAGGGTTGGATGAGTGAAGACTGGAAAATACAGACTGAAGATATTACGCCTTTACTGGATACAATTTTAGAGCACATTCCGCCAGCACCAAGTTTTGATGGAACTCTTCAGATGCAGATTACATCATTGGATTATTCATCATTTGTAGGTCGTATCGCAATTGGACGCGTGGCAAGAGGTCTTATCAAAGAAAATCAGCCCGTTTCCTTAGTTAAACGCGATGGTACGATTCAAAAATCAAGAATTAAAGAGCTTTATACTTTCGAGGGATTAGGAAAGATACGCGTTCAGGAAGTTTCTTCAGGAGATATTTGTGCAGTGGTAGGAATTGAAGGTTTTGATATTGGCGATACAATTGCTGATTTCGAAAAGCCTGAGCAGCTGGAAGTTATCAAGATAGATGAACCTACCATGAATATGTTGTTCACCATCAACAATTCACCAATGTTTGGTAAAGAAGGTAAATTTGTAACCTCACAGCGTTTGCGTGAACGTCTTTACAAAGAGATGGAAAAAAACCTGGCGCTGAAAGTTATAGAAACTGATTCACCAGATTCTTATCTAGTTTATGGTCGTGGAATTCTTCATTTGTCGGTTCTGATTGAAACTATGCGTCGTGAAGGTTACGAACTTCAGGTTGGACAACCGCAGGTTATTATTAAGGAAATTGACGGACAGAAGTGTGAGCCGATTGAAACGCTTATCGTAGATGTACCTGCAGAAGTTTCCGGGAAAGTGATTGAATTAGTAACTCAACGCAAGGGTGAACTATTGATTATGGAGCCTAAGGGCGATCTTCAGCATCTTGAATTCGAAATTCCGGCACGTGGTATTATCGGACTCCGAAATAACGTTTTAACCGCTACTGCTGGTGAGGCAATCATGGCGCATCGTTTTAAGGCCTATGAACCATGGAAAGGTAATATCCCTGGCCGTCTGAATGGCGTTTTGGTTTCTATGGAAAAAGGTTCCACCACCGCTTATTCAATTGATAAATTACAAGATCGTGGTCGCTTCTTCATTGAGCCGGGTGTTGAGGTTTATGAAGGACAAATTATGGGAGAACATATCCGTGATAATGATCTGGTTGTAAACGTTGTAAAGGGTAAAGCCCTAACCAATATGCGTGCCTCAGGTACGGATGATAATGCACGAATCGCAACTGCAGTTAAATTTTCATTGGAAGAGGCGATGGAATATATCCAGGCTGATGAGTACATTGAAATAACTCCGAAAAGTATGCGCTTACGCAAAATTTATCTGACTGAGAATGAGCGTAAAATCAATGCAAAGAAGTTTGTGAATCAGTAAAAGGATAAATTTAATTTGAAAATACACGAATTAGCCCCGGATTAAATCCGGGGCTTTTCTATTATATTTGTGTTGATGAAGTTCCCAGTCGTACCCGGGTTTGACCAGCAAGCTTTTAGAATATACCTGAAAAACACCGGCTGGTTGTTCCTTGCCAGAGTGGGCAGTTTGGGTATCAAGATTCTTGCGGGAATCGCTGTAGCCAATTATCTAGGCAAGACTGCGAATGGGATTCTGAATTACCCACTTGTTTTTGTAACATTTTTTATTGCCGCCGCCGCACTCGGGCTTGATGGATTTGTAATCCGTGAACTTATTTCAGAACCCGAGAAAAAGAATAAGCTTCTAGGTACTGCCTTTCGCATGCGGCTTGTAGCGGGAATCGCTATCATTCCACTTGCTTGGCTAGCGTATACTCTTTTTAAAGGAAGCAATGACGATATACCTGTAGGTTATATTCTGATTGCATCCTGTATCGGTATCACACAATCATTATCTATAATCGATAGTTATTTTCAATCTCGGGTTCAAGGGAAATATGTAATGATGGTTCAGGTAATAGGAAATCTTTTATCGGCAGCCATTAAACTTATATTGATTTTTATTTCTGCTCCTTTAATTTGGTTTATCTGGACTTTACTCATCGATGCTGCAATTTTAGGAATAGGTTATTTGATAGCTTATAGAGCGAAGGGAAACAATACTCAAGAGTGGAAGTATGAAGGTAGTCTCGCCAGATATCTCTTAAAAAATTCCTGGCCGCTTGCATTTTCTGCCATTCTGGTTACTGTTTATATGAAAATAGGGCAGCTTATGGTAGAAAGTTTTCTGGGTGTAGCAGCTCTTGGAATTTATTCAACAGTAGTCAACTGGAGTGAAAGCTGGTATTTTATTCCAGTAGCAATCGTTACTTCAGTATTTCCCGCAATTATGAATGCTAGAAGGGATGATCCGTCGCGCTATCAGAAAAGACTGACCGATATGTATGACCTGATGGTATTGATCAGCATGAGTATTGCGGTACTCATGAGCTTTGCCTCTAATTTTATTTATCAATACTTTTATACAGCAGAGTTTGCCGAAGGTGCAAAAATATTAACCATTCATATTTGGGCTGGTGTTTTTGTTTTTCTCGGCAGTGCAAGTGGTCAGTACCTCATAGCTGAAGGTTATACACGGTACTCCTTGTATCGTACTGGCGCAGGTGCAGTGGTTAATGTTGTACTTGGCTTTTTTTGGATTCCTATCTACGGACTTCAGGGTGCGGCCTTTGCTACACTTATCGCATACTTTTCTGCTACTTTTTTTATCCTTTTTTTTCCTGAAACAAGAAAACAAGGAATAAATATGCTTAAATCCTTATTTTTAATCTCACTCTTTCAAAAAATTGCAAAACGTTGAAAAAAACGGAATCGTATACCAGTTTGATTAATCCGGCTAGAATAAAGACATTATTGTCTTTCGGATTAAAAGGTTATCTCTCAGAAATAGGCTGGTTCAAAGCTTTTGATACCAAATCGCCAATTGACCATAATTTAGAACCAATTCCATGGGTTACTTATTCGTTCATTGATTTTATTGCTGAGCGTATTAAAAAGGATCATACAGTTTTTGAATTTGGTTCGGGTAATTCAACTTTTTACTATGCTCAGCGAGCTCAAAAGGTTGTTTCTGTAGAACATGATAAGGACTGGTTTGAAAGGATATCAGCAGCTAAACCTCTGAATTCCGAGCTAGTATTTTGTGAACTGCAAAAGGGTGGAGACTACAGCAAAATGCCCGAAAGCATGGGTCAGAAATTCGATATGATAATAGTTGATGGCCGCGATAGAGTGAACTGCTGTTATCATTCACTGCCTGCACTTAGTGAGAGAGGAGTAATTGTACTCGACGATTCGGAACGTGAAATCTATGCAGCTGCGATCAATTTTTTCAAAAAAGAGGGTTTCCGGGAATTATCTTTCAGTGGAATCTCACCAGGCCTATTTTATCGTAAGTCTACTTCAGTGTTTTACAAAGACAATAATTGCTTGGGTATTTAAGATGAGTAATGAGATTTTAAGTGCTGATGTTAAAAGCGCCTATGATGATTTTTATCTGGGACGTGACGAACAATGGAGGATGCTGGGTGCAAAGTATAAGTCCATTAACATTACGGAAGTCTGCAGAGGATATGAATTTAAAAAAGTTCTCGAAGTAGGTGCCGGCGATGGAAGTATTTTGCAGCAGCTTGATGTGATGAACGCTTTTACTGAAATGTACGCTCTGGAGATATCTCAAAGTGGTGTAGATCAAATTAATTCGAGAAAACTGAAAAATTTAAAATCAGTTCACATATTCGATGGATATCATATTCCATTTGCTGATAACGAATTTGACCTTGTTATTCTGGCCCATGTTCTTGAGCATGTTGAGTTTGAACGGATGTTGTTGCGAGAAATCAAACGTGTATCAAAACATGTAGTGATTGAAGTGCCTTGTGATTACCGCTATGGTGTGGATAAAAGAATGAAACATTTTTTAAATTACGGGCACATTAATATGTACACTCCCAGCTCATTACGGTTCTTAGTTCAGTCGGAGGGTTTTGAATTACTAGCAGATAAGATTTCGTTGATTGAACCGGAAGTTACTAAATTCAATACCTTTGTCAATCAGGGGAAAGCTAAAAGTCTGTTGAATTCTCTTCGAATTGATGTCGAATACTTTATAAAAAAATTGATTATTTCCTTATTCGGTC
>JBIIRT010000186.1:0-4140 GCA_044341405.1 Daejeonella sp.
GGCAGCACTTGATGATGTAAATCGTATTCGTACAAGAGCTGGTATTCCAGCACTTACGCTTGCTGGACTTACTACTGCGGGTAAAACAATGCTTGATGCGGTTCTTGATGAACGTGCTTTAGAATTAGCATTTGAAGGTCATCGTGCTTATGATTTGTTCCGTAACAACAGACCTGTTGTTCGAAACTATCCAGGTACTGGAACATCAACAAATCAAATTGTTGATCCTGGAGACAGTAAAGTGGTTGCATTTATTCCACAAAATGAAATCGACAAAAATCCTAAGCTTGTTCAAAATCCATAATATTTATCTTGGTCTATATTGAAAATTTCAATACAGACCTTTAAATAAAGAAAAAATGAAAAAAATAACTTATATGATACTAGCCTTTGCTTTGTTAGCAATTTCGGCTTGTGATGAGAATGATGCAGTATTATTTAAAGATGAGTCAACTGCAATTACCGCTGATAGAAAAGCATGGACAATAACTTCTTCAAGCTTTTCTACTTCAGAAGGAACAAATGGATCACCTCAAAGATTATTAGATGGGGATAGATTAACTTATTGGCATACAGATTATTCTGTGGTAACTCCTTACCCACATTGGGTATTAATTGATATGAAAGTTGCTATTAAGATGATTTCTGTTGGAGTTACTAATCGTTTTGCGGCAACTCCTAATGCTGTGGGAATGAAAAGATTCAAGCTCGAAGCTAGTAATGATGGTACATCCTTTACTTCTTTTGGTGAGTTTAATTTTGCAATTTCAAATGATCTTCAGAATTTTCCTGTATCATCTGCTACAGCATATCGCTATTTAAAACTTACAGCTTTAGAAACCCAAAGAGTAGGCACGAACCATACGTTCTTGTCTGAAATTGATGTTTTTGCAGTTAAATAATTTTATTTTTGATTAACCTAAAAGCCCAATAAGTTTAACTTATTGGGCTTTTTAAATTTAAAAATTTTGAGAGAGAAGTGTCTCGTTTTTTTGTTTTTAGTGTTAAACATTTTCATAGTTTCTTGTAAAAAGGATTTAAAACAGCCCGAAGCTAAACCAACTGAACCAGTTAAAACAATAACTTATACTAGTAACCAATCACGTAATTTAAATATTGTATATTTTGTCCCTGCAGATTTGAGTCCCTACACCGATTATGAGCGTAGAATTAGTGAAATTATGCTTGCCGGTCAAAAGTATTTTGCTGAACAAATGAATTTGAATGGATATGGTTCAAAAACCTTTGGTTTATTAAAGGATGATGCAAATGCTCGTGTAAAAATTATAACCATCAAAGGGAAGCTTAGTCGCGAAAACTATAAGGCAGAAACGCATAATAACATTCTTCAAGAAGTGAACGCCTACTTTTTAGCTAATCCATCAGAGAAATCGAGTGATCATACATTAATTATTTTACCAGCCTTATATTTAAATGCTAACTCCACTCTTCCAATGGATGGTGTAAATCCTTATTTTGGAATTGGGAAAAGTTGTTATGTGTTAGATTACCCAAATTTTGAATATAAATATTTTGGAACAGATACATACGATTTTACAAAATGGTATGGAGGTTTATTTCATGAGCTTGGTCACGCATTAAATTTGCCACATAATCACGCTAAAAAAAGTGAAATGTCAATAAAAGGTACGGCTTTGATGGGAGCAGGTAATTATACTTTAGGTAAAACGCCAACCTTTTTAACTGCCGCTGATTGTGCTCTATTGGATGTAAATCAGTTATTTAATGTAGACACTAAAGCATATTATGATCAGGCTAATGCAGATATTACATCAATTGATGCTAGTTATAATTCCAGCACATCGTCTATCAATGTAAGTGGTAAGTTTTCTACTGAAGTACCAGTAAAACAAATACTGTATTATAATGATCCTGAAACAATTGCCGATGGTGGTACTGGTGCCAATAAAGATTATAATGCGATTACTTGGACTTCCAAGCCAATTGGATCAAATGAATTTAAGATAGACTTTCTGCTTTCAGATTTTATTGAAAAGGCAGATGGTATTAAATATGAATTAAGAGTAAAGTTAGTTCATGAAAATGGCTATGTAACACAAACTAGCTATAATTATAAATTTATATTAGGAATTCCTTTACTTGATTTTAGTACTAAGCCAGAAATTAGCAAGTTGAGCTGGAAAATTAATTCATTTAGCTCTGAAGAATTATCAGGTGAAGGTAGTATAAATGGAAGAGCCAATACCTTAATTGATGGGAATGGATCTACCTATTGGCATTCTAAGTGGACCGGATCTCCAACTAGCTATCCTCATGATTTTGTTGTTGATATGGGAGTTACGAATACCCTTAAAGGATTTGCCCTGATTCAGAGAAGTGGCCTCTCTCGTGCAATTAAGGATTTTGAATTACTATCAAGCGTTGATGGTGTTACCTTTCTTTCCATAAAGAATTTTATAGCAGCCAATACTAATGGTAGTCAATATTTTATTTTTGACACGTCACGCACATTTCGTTATTTTAAAGTAGTCTCAAAATCAGCATGGGATAATCAACAATTTGCAGCTATTGCTGAAGTTGGTATGTTTTAATTTTTTAAATAATTTCAAATGAATAAAAGACAATTATTATTCTCGCTCTTGGTTTTTATTAGCCTAAGTGTTTCTGCACAAACATTTAAAGCAATTATTCCTTTAGGTGGTAATGCTTATGTGGGCTCTGGAGCTAAAATAAAGGATAGGGGACTTGTTGAATGGACTGATTTACAGGCAATTACTAATATTTATTTCAGGGTATCTGTCCCTCAAACTTTAAATGTTTCTTTGCGTATACGAGTCCCGGAAGGTGAAAGTTTTATTAGAGTTAAATCTGGCTCTAAGATATTTGATAAAGGAATCTCCAATTCCACATTTGATACAGTTTCAATTGGAAAAATAAAAGTTAAAACTGCTGGACACGTTAAGATTGATATTCAAGGTTTAAAAAAGACTCATTCTCAATTTGCTGAAATTTCAGATTTAATTATCACTGGCGAAAAAGTAGATCAAGATTTAGTTTATGTTAAAAATGGAAGTTCCTTTCATTTTGGTCGTAGAGGACCCTCAGTTCATTTACGTTATGATATTCCAGCAAGCATTAAAAATGATGTGAAGTGGTTTTATAATGAAATAAAAATACCAGCTAAAAACGATATTATTGGCTCCTATTATATGGCTAATGGCTTCGGCGAGGGTTATTTTGGCATGCAAGTAAATTCTCCTAGCGAAAGAAGAATATTGTTTTCTGTTTGGAGTCCCTTTGTGACCGACGATCCTAAAAGCATTCCCGATAGCATGAAAATTGTTTTATTAAAAAAAGGTTTAACAGTAAAAACTGGGGAATTTGGAAATGAAGGTTCCGGTGGTCAAAGCTATATGGTTTTCCCATGGAAGACGGAACAGAGTTATTCCTTTTTGTTAGGTGTAAAGCCTAATTTTAACGATAAAACTACCGAGTACACTGCTTATTTTAAAGATCCAGAATTAAATAAATGGTTTTTGATCGCACGTTTTAAAAGACCTCAAAAGGCAACAAACTTGACTAATCTTTATTCATTTCTTGAGAATTTTGCAACTACAACTGGTCATATTAGTCGTATGGGATATTATCAAAATCAATGGATTATGGATAGCAAGGGCACCTGGCATGAACTTACTAGCGCTAAATTTACTGCTGATGCTACTGCTAGAGGTAATTTCAGAAAAGATTATGCAGGGGGGGTCATAGGGAATACATTTTTCATGAAGAATGCTGGTTTTTTCAATTCGTTTACCTCTATGGATCAGATATTTAAACGGGAAGCGATGGGTTTAAAGCCAGAAATTGATTTTGATGAATTAGAAAAATTCTAAGGCTATTAATTTTTCTCTCTTTTTCCTAAAATTGATTCAATTTTTTAACGAATTTTCTTTATCATTAACAAAAACTGAAAATGAAAACATACCTGTTAATTTTATTCTTTTTTCTAAGCCAATTGAGCTTTGCTCAAAAAGCTGACGAGCGTTATTTTGAATTAAGGGTTTACTATTGTAATCCCGGTAAATTAGATGCCTTAATTACCAGGTTTAGGGATCATGCAGTACCTCTGTTTAAGAAGCATGGTATTGACGGACTTGGATA
>JBIIRT010000069.1:0-14136 GCA_044341405.1 Daejeonella sp.
ATTGCAGGTGCTTCGCAAAAAAAAGTTTCACGAATTAGGTCTTCAGAATTTCCATTGGGTTTATTCTCGGAAATAGTAACTTGATACCAATAATGTTGATTAGCTGTACCAGACCGCCTTGGATCTTCCATTTTATCTAAATTGGCTAAAGGAAGCATTCTTAAATATAATTAATCTTTTGTAGATTGTCAGTAATGATAAGTTTTTCAAACATTACAAGAAAGGTACTAATTTAAAAAGATATCTGTTTAAAAAGTCTACATAATGCATATATTAATTGAAAAAACAAGTAATTGGTAATCAGTTAGTTATTCTAATTTATCAATCTATAAATTAAGTGTTAGAAGAGTTCTGTTTAGGTCCATAGTGCAATCTGTTCTTGATAATTCCCTAAAAACTCGACATGTAATCCTTCGGATTTTTCTTTTGTTGATGCTTCAGTTTGAATTGATTTTGAGTTATTTGCGGACTCTTGATTATTATTACCACAACTTGTCAAGATTGCCGCAGCGACAAGGAAAGTTCCTAAAATTGTCATTAATTTTTTCATTTTTATTTCTTTCAATTTTACCTAATCTGTTAAAAAGGCTTTTCGGGTTTCGCCTGTTAGATTTAAATTTATCAATTGAAAATTCGTTCAGTTATGTTAATTAAACTCAACTCTTGAGATGATTTTAAACTGTCCCATGATGAAATTACATCATGCCAAATTTGTTCATTAGCTCCACTAGCAGAGTTTTCTATAATTGACCTAAATTTAGAGTTTGGTACTTCATTAACTAAAGACTTTAGAATTTTATTTGCCATATTTTGGTCTGGTCCAAAATCATAATCACGTCTAGTTTGGATAATAATATCAATGACTGAATATGCTAATAAAAATCTTTTTAATTCCTCAGAAGGTGTTAAATTAACACCTTCAAGATAGCCATTCAAAAAAATTTCTTTTTTTTCTTTTGTATTAAATTCAACTGGTATAACATCAAGAACAGACAAATTTAGAATCAATAAGTTTAAAAAATAACTTTGTGCACTTTCGGGAAGCGCGATAAACCATTTATTAATTTTAGTTAACATAATTCAGATTAAATAATTGTTTTTACAATGTTAATACCACAACTAATCTATTAAAAAAGTCAGAAACATCTTTATATTTTGATGAAATAGCAACTTCATGATTTTAATTGTTTATAACTGACACTTGCTCTTTAAATTCTCTCGCATAATTATAAATAATCGGCAACTGTATTTGACCTTGGGTATTAAAAAACCCATATTTATCGTTTTCAACTACTACTCCGAGCCCCTCATTAATACCCATAGCAATATCGAATTGTTTCCCAACCTGCTCACCTGTTTTATCAATATATATATATTTTTGTGTCGTTATTAGTTTTACAGGGCATAAACCTTCACTAAATTCTATTTGATATTCATAATCCAGGCTGGCACCTTCATAGTCAAACTTAATAGTGTTTGTTCCTTCATTATCTATAAATCCCATTTTGTTATCTTTCACAACTGCACAAAGGTTTTCTTTAAACCCTAATGTTGTTTTTTGATATTGAAAATCTATAACGACTTCGTTTTTCAAGTTTATAAAACCCCATTTATTACCAATAAGGACAGCCGCAAGACCTTCAGAAAAGTTCAATGCAGAATTATAAATACATGGTATCACCTCTTGCCCCTCTTTGTTTATAAATCCAAACTTTCCATTTTTTATAACGCGAGCTAGCCCTTCATTAAAATCATCTACAATTTCAAATTTATTAGGCTCTATTACTATATCTCCGGCAATATTTATAAAACCCATTTTTTTATTTCGCCTAATGCCAGCAAGACCTTCATGAAAATCCCAAACATCATTAAATATGGGTTCTATAATGAGCTCGTTATCCTTATTTATAAATCCCCATTTTCCATTTATTTGTATTGCGGCCATACCGGAATAAAATGACCTTGCCGTACCGTTAAAGTATGGTACAATCATATTATTATTAGAATCAATAAATCCACAGCGACTTCCCATTTGAACAAAGGCGCGCTGATTTGAAAATGGCCATGCCTGATCGTATGTTAGCGGAATAGAGATATCGCCTTGCTTATTTATAAACCCCCATTTCCCATTTTTTTCTACCGCAATTGTGTTTTCAGAAATATGAAACATTGACTCATATCCTATTGCATTGATAAAGTCTCCTTTTGTATTTATTAAATAATGCATACCTACTCTTTTAATTTTTATTGCCACTGTCCCTTTTTAAAATATACTTAAATTCATTTGTGTCTAATTCATAGACTACACAATTGGCTTTTCTTTCAATATCACCAATTAGAAATTAATCTGATGAATGAGCTTTTTTAGTGATATGCGGAAGCCCATCTATCATATTCCTTTATCTCCCAATCTAATGTATCAAGACGAACTAACAATTCCCTTGTTCTTTTGTAGACAAAAATTTCTTCTTGTTTCCTCTCATTTTCTGATAAATCGCTAAAATCCCAGCTATTCCCTGATCTTTTTCTTTGGAGTGATGATAAGAGGTGTAGTGATTCATGAAAAATAGTTCCTGCTAATCGATTAATACTTCTTTCTGTCAAAGATCCTTGCCCTATTAAAATCCAAAGATCGTTTCCGTCAACATTGTAAGTGCTATGAAAAATATCACTAGGATGGCCGTATCGCTGAATTGTAGAATGGATTACCACGGATTCATAAATATCTGGGGCATTCATTTTAATTAAATGACACGCTTTGGCTATCCTTTCGGAATTTTGATCATTCAATAGTACCCTCTGGGAATAACCATTAATAGCTAACAAAAAACACAAAAAAAGAAAAATGGTTTTTTTCATCATCTTAAAATATGAAAATAGATCGAATAAAAAAAATGCGATTTAACACTTCGTCTTACGGAGTACCCCACCCTCTCCGCAAGACAATTGCTGTTCCACCTCTGGTGGAGCGGCATTTTTTATTTGGAGAGCATCAAGCTCGCTTGAATGATCGGAAAATAAAAATGCCGACAAGCGCAGCGGCAGCAATTGGCTTGACGGTTCCCCCTAAAAGGATCAATGAAATTACTCCCACCCTATCTTTTCACGATTTAATGGAGGATTAAGTGGTTGGTGACAACACCAACCATAGGGAAAGATGAATCAAATCGAAAGATTAAACATTATTTAAAACCTTCTACCCTAAGGAGGATAGCAAAATAAAGTCTCAAATTGTCAAATCAATCAAATTATTAATCTTTAATGCAGCGCACAGAAAAGCCGTTCGCTCGGGAGTAAGGGCTCATTGAGGTATAGCTGCCTTCGAAGCTCAGGCCATAATCCGTACTGCTCCAATAGTATCCGATGGTACCGACTTTGATTATGAGGCCATCGTAGCCGGTGCGGTTGCCAGCCATGGGCAATTTTAGCGGGGAGGCAAAGGCCCCTACACTTGTTTTAGGGCTCCAGCTATCCCGTTCGGTAGTCCATTCTGCTTCTGTTGGTAATCGATATCCACTTGGGCATGGATTGTTTGTGCCGTTAACTCCCTGCCATAAATTGTTGTTTTGAGGGCTCCGCCAATCAATAGGTTTATCTGGTGCTAAAATGAAGCGGCCATTTCCAGGTTGGTCTGCGCTACTCAAGGTGGTGATAGTGGCTGAGGTACGGCTTTGATGCCCATCTGCTCCTCTGCCCCACTGGTATAAATCACCATAAGCTTCAACATCAGTACTGCTTGTTGCCACCCGAGTGGCACCTAAATTTCTGTCCATCCAAACTCTTTTGTTTGCTCCTATTACTGTATTAAAAGTAAAAGAAACCGCAGCAGTAGTAGTAAATGAAACTTCATTGCCATAGCTTGTTCCAGCACTATTTATTGCGTAAGCTTTTACAAAATATTTAGTGTTTGCTTTAAGCCCTGTTATTGAACTTTTAAATGACCCTGCTCCTGTTCCATCACTTGTTTTTGTACTTAAAGCGATAGTTGGATTAGTAGCAGTATCCCAAACAACACCTCTTGCAGTAATTGAAGAATTACCATCAGAACTAAAAACACCCCCTGACACACCCCCACTTGATGAAATTTCAGTTACAGCATATGTGCTTAATACAGGAGGAACAACATACGCATTCGTCGTAAACGACAACTCATTGCCATAACTTGTTCCAGCGCTATTTGTTGCGAATGCTCTTACATAGTATTTAGTACTTTCTTTAAGTCCCGTCATAGAACTTTTAAAAGCCCCTAAACTTGGACTTGTCGTGGAACTTGCTTTTGTACTAAGTGCAATTGTAGGGTTAGTAGCGGTATCCCAAACTATTCCTAGTGCAGTAATAGTTGACCCGCCATCTGAAGTGACTGTACCACCTGAGTTTGCACCACTTGATGAAATTTGATCTATAGCATATGTACTTAATGTTGGAAGATTAATAGTTTTAATGTTGACCTCATTTGAATATTGAATTGATTTTCCAACTTTATTAAAGCTATAAACCCTGTAAGTATAATTTGTATTGAGGCTCACTGTTTTATCAGAAAATATAGTGACATCAGCTGCGGTAGAACCTATTTCAGTGAAATTACCTGAGTCTGTTTTTCGTTCAATTTTATATCCAGTTTCATTGGTAGAATTATCTTTCCAGGTTAAGTCTAACTGGTCTTTCGAGATAATCGTTCCCTTTAGTTCAGTAGGTGCCAAAGGAATCACCTCTACTGTTCCATCATCTGATTTTTTACATCCACACAATGTCAATATGAATAAAATAATATACAGGTTTTTCATCATTGGTACTTATTATTAATTGCAAGTTACATTTTACTCCCTTTATTCAATTTAAAATGATTTTAGGGTTAGGTCGTCGAACTAATTGAACTAATCCCCAAAATTAAGAAATTAGTTATTGGTTGGTGAAAACACAAACCAAAGAGAAACGATATTATTCAAATAGCTTATCCAAAATAGCAGGCAATTCTTCCATTAATTTAGTGAATCAAGCCATTGATTTTTATCAATAATTCCATTTTCAACAAAAAATTATCCTTAGTTTTATTGCTAATGTTTATTAATTAATCCGTCATTATGAATAAGTTAAAAACCTTTAATTACATTAAAAGAACTCTTTTTATTGCCTTAGTTTTAATCAGCACAGTAACTCATCCTGCTTTCAGCCAAAACATTCAAAGCTACGATATTGTTGTCTACGGCGGTACTTCAACAGGCATCAGCTCAGCCATTCAAAGTTCAAGAATGGGCAAGAAAGTGATATTAATTGAACCTACAAATAGAATCGGCGGACTCACAACAGGTGGTCTCGGACAGACAGATATTGGGAATAAACAAGCTATAGGGGGATTATCACGTGAATTCTATCAGCAGGTCAAAGCTTATTACCAAAAGCCGGAGAATTGGATCTGGCAAAAAAGGGAAACTTATAAGGATGGCGGACAAACGACTAGTTCAGCGAATGAAGATGCCATGTGGACCTTCGAACCATCGGCTGCATTGAAGATCTTTAAGGAGATGTTGAGTAAAGAATCCAATATAACCTTGGTGTATAATCAACGATTGAACCGTAAAATTGGCGTAAAAAAGACCTCCGGAAAAATTACATCCATTCAAATGGAAAGCGGTCAGGTTTATCAGGGCAAAATGTTTATTGATGCAACCTATGAAGGCGATCTAATGGCAGCAGCCGGTGTAAGCTATACTGTTGGGCGTGAATCTAATGATCAATACGGAGAAACATTAAACGGCATTCAGGCAAACAAAGTTGGTCTGACTTTACGCAAAACCATCTCAATGAATACCTATAATCATAACTTCATTGAAGGTGTAGACCCTTACATAAAAAAAGGGGACCCTTCTAGCGGGCTCCTTCCATTTATCACACCTGGAAAGCCAGGAATTGATGGAAAGGGAGATAATAAGATCCAGACTTACTGTTTCCGTATGACTTTAACCAATCATCCTGACAACAGAATTCCTTTCGCTAAACCTGCTGATTATAAAGAACTTGATTATGAGTTATTGTTTAGAAATTATGAAGCTGCAGAAGGTCCGGTAGAAAAAATGTACGACTATGGCGACCCATTGGTGCCATGGATAAATTCGGATATGCCCAACCGTAAAACAGATACCAATAACCAGAAAGGATTTTCTACTGATTTTATTGGTCAGAATTATGCCTATCCGGAAGCAAGTTATGAAGAACGCGAAAAGATTGCTGAACGCCACCGAAAGTATCAGCAGGGCTTAATGTGGTCATTGGCCTATCATCCCCGCATCCCTGAAAAGGTAAGGGAAGCGGTGTCTAAATGGGGTACCTGTAAAGATGAGTATGAACGTGGCGATGGCTGGCAGGGACAATTATATGTCAGGGAAGCAAGACGTATGATCAGTGATTATGTGATGACTCAAAAAAATTGCGAGCGTCTGCTTGTTGCAGAAGATGTGGTTGGAATGGGTGCATATGGAATGGATTCTCATAACATCAAACGTTATGTAGATGTAAATGGCTATGTAAAAAATGAAGGTAACGTAGAAGCACATGTTGCAAGCCCTTACCCAATTAGTTATAAATCAATAGTTCCAAAAAAATCAGAGGTAAACAATCTTTTCGTACCTGCCTGCTTATCTGCAACCCATATTGCATTTGGCTCAATCAGAATGGAGCCGGTGTTTATGGTACTCGGACAATCTGCGGCAATCGCTGCAAGTATTGCCATTGATAAGAATTATCATGTTCAGGATATTCCTTACCAGGAGTTACAGAAAGATCTTGTGAAATACAAACAGGTACTTCAATAATGTTATATAAAAGGATTTTTATCGTGTAGCCTGCTAACTATTAATTTAGATTCACTGAAACATAAAAAAGGTTATCCTTCTAATTGTTTTTGTGTTCTGATTATTCTGAACACGCGAAATTTATACGGAGCAGATTGTCGATTATGCGATCAATCTTAAAAAGATTTTTGGTTCAGAACTCATTGTGATGGCTTATATACCAACCGTAGCGATTCTGCGTGAAGGGGGCTATGCGGGTCATACTTCTCAAATGGCATTTGGATTACCTGTAAAATGGAAAGAATCTATTGAGCCGCTTATTATGGCAGATTTATCAAACTGGCAAAGGAGATTGGAATTGCAATTCCGAATTCGAAATAATTAGATTCAGATTATTATTCCTTTCATTTTTAATTATATTTAGAACTAGTAAAACAGAAATAAAACCGATGAAACGCAGAGAAATATTAAAAGGCCTTAGTGTCATTCCGCTGGCGGGTATTGCCACTGCTGCAATAGCAAAGCACCATGCCGGAACTGAAGCAGGGGCAGTAGCTGAGGCAGCTGAAGAATGGCTTCCAAAGAAAGAATTGATTAAAACTCCGGCAGGGTCTTGCCTTCGTTCAGGACACTTATTATTTATTGGTGGCATTGGAGGGTGGTACGCTAATCAGAGGGCTGAACCAGGAGATATTCAGGTTCAGATCAGAAGTGTGTTGACCACTATGAAAGGAATACTTGAAGGGGCAGGATCGTCTATGTCTAATGTTTTGAAGATACAGATGACTGTAGCAGAACCCAATAAAAACATGGCAAAGCTTAATGAAGCTTACGCTGAGTTTTTTCCTGAGAATCCACCGGTGCGTTCCTACAGTGGTTCCAAAACAAGTCAGATGGGCAGAGAAGGCATTCTTTGCCAAGTGGCCTGTATCGCTTATGTTGATTAATTTATCTCATTTAAAATTTAAATAAAATAGTATTATGGATCGCAGAAAGGTTCTCAAAAGTTTAAGTCTTCTTCCTTTGGCAGGAGCTGCAGCAGTAATTCCTTCGGAAGTCAACGCTCAAAATAAAAAGAAAAAAGGACAATGGACCCCAAAAAAAGAGGTTATACGCAGAAGCAATAGCGGAGGAAATACAAATCCTACTGTTGCTACCCCGGCAGCTGCCGGAGCAAAACCTCCGGTACCGGCTAGTGTATTATCAGGATGTATTCGTTCAGGACATCTTTTATTCCTATCGGGAATTGGAGGCTGGTATGCTGAGAGACGCAAGGAACCCGGAGATATTCAGGTACAGATCCGCAGTGCATTAGACACGATGAAAGAGGTTTTAGAAGGAGCCGGGTCATCGATGGCTAATGTTCTTAAAGTACACATGACTGTTGCAGAACCGAATAAAAATATTGCCGCACTGAATGAAGCTTACCGTGGTTATTTCCCTGATCCTCCGCCGGTACGTTCTTACACCGGTTGCGGAACTGATTTAATGGGAAGAGACGGTATTCTATTACAGATTGATTGTATTGCTTACGTAGATTAATTACCAGAGTTCAAGATTAACTTCCTGGAATGTATTGCTCAAGCAGATATAAAGAGTAGTGGCTGCGTTAACGATGGGAGCGATATCCTTTTTGGCTTTTTGAGGCCAAAAAGATTTAGCGGACAGCGTGTTAAAACGCCATAAAACTTACATTAAATAGTCAAATTCAATAAATATCATAAAGGGGAGGACGTATATGTATTCCTCCCCTTATTGTTTGCCCCGCAGTATAAACTTGCCTACACCCAGGAAACTACCTTTTAGCTACACCCCTGCTTTTTGAAGAACCTCCAATGTTTTTCTGAGCCCTGTCTCCGCCACCATCATCAGATCTTGTTTCCAATATTCCGGGTTATACATTTCTAATGAAATACATCCTTTATACCCGGTTTCTTTCAAATCTTTAAAAATTTGTGTCAAAGGTAAAATTCCATCACCGGGATAAACCCTGTGCGAATCATTAAGTTGCTGCAATGCAGGCGATGCAGGGGCATCATTGAACTGAAAAATAGCGATCATATCACCTCTAAGTAATTTAATACCCTCAAACCCGCCTTCGCTGATATACATGTGGTAAACATCAGGAATAACCATTGCTTTAGGATGATTGGCATCCATTGCAATACCAACTGCCTGACCCAATGTTTTAATTGGAAAGTATTTCACAAACACTAATGCAGGATTCAGTTTATAGTCATTGATTCCCATTTCAATGATATCTCTGTAACGATCGGCAGCCCATTTCTGATTATAGTTTTCTCCTATTGTATTTGGGATCGTTTGAACATGCTGTGCACCAATATCAGAAGCCATCCGCATTCGGTTACGGGTATCTACCAATGACTTATCCCATAATTCCTTGGTTGGGGGAATAGCATTCCAAAGTCCGATAACACTAGGTACAAATAAACCATTGTCTTTAATTTCTTTACCCAGATCTTTCAGGTTACCGCCATCGGCCTCAAATTTCTGCAATTCGCTATCCCAGGGTTCAATCGCATCATATCCTGCTTTGGCAGCAATCCTGACTTTCTCTTTCAGGGAAGCGGGCCTTATTGTAGCGGTATCAAGGCATACCGGCCAGGGACTTTTCCCCTTCTGGTACCTTTTATCTCTATTTTGACTACCTACAGCAATGTCAGGGATTATACTTGCTGCGACACCTGCAACAGCACTAAGGGCGATGAATTTTCTACGTTCCATAACTGGATTTAAAATATAAGAAGCAAAAACGACTAATAATTACAATTAAATCTTAATATAAACCAAAAGTTTTAAAAACAGAACTTCCAGCGTAATTACTGCCAATTTCTTCATTGATTCTCAGTAACTGATTGTATTTTGCTAATCTTGAAGAGCCTGCAACCGAGCCAATTTTGATCTGTCCACCGTTCAATCCAACTGCCAGATCCGCTAGTGTAGCATCCTCTGTTTCGCCCGAACGAGCAGAAACAACTGTACTGAAATTCCCATTCTTCGCCATCCGCAAAGTATTTACAGTCTCTGTGAGCGTCCCAATCTGATTCATTTTCACAAGGATTGAATTTCCGGCTTTCATATCAAAGCCTTTTTGTAATCGAACTTTATTTGTGGTGAAAAGATCATCCCCAATCAGCTGAACATTCTTACCCAATCGTTGCGTTAATGCCTGCCATCCTTGCCAGTCATTTTCAGCCAGTCCATCTTCGATCGAGATCACCGGATGCTCTTGAGTCCACTTTTCTAGCATGTCTATCATTTGTTCCGAACTTAGGGAACGCTCTTCCGAATGAAGATGATACACTCCTTTGGCTTCATCATAGAAATGTGAGGAAGCTACGTCTAATGCGATAGCAATATCAGTACCGGGCTTATAAGCACAGGCATGAAATACTTCACCCAAAATCTCAAGTGCTGCTTCATTTGAAGGTAAGGATGGTCCGAAACCGCCTTCATCAGCAAGCAGATAGGCATTGTAACCTTTTTTAATCAATACTTCCCTAGTTTTCCAATACACATTGTAAATCATTTCAAGTGCATCAGGATAATTTTTGGGCGATACGGGTATGATCAGAAAATCCTGCAGATCAATATTCTTGCCGGCATGCAATCCACCACTGATAATATTTACCATAGGCACAGGCATTGATACTGCATCACCGGAAGGTATATATTTCTTTGCAAGGTATCTGAACAAGGGCTCAGATGCTTCATTTGCAGCTGCATGAATACAGGCAAAAGAGGCCCCAAGTATTGCATTGGCACCCAATCTCGATTTTTCAGGAGTTCCATCCAATTCAATCATCAACTTATCAAGATGATCCTGATCTTCAATATCCTGACCAATCAGAGCATTCCTGATTTCCATATTGACATTAGCCACGGCTTTGCTTACTCCTTTGCCTCGATGTCTGCTTCCTCCATCACGAAGTTCCAATGCCTCAAACTTGCCAGTAGACGCACCTGATGGAACCATCATTCTTCCAGTTATACCAGATTCCAAAAATACGTCTACTTCAACAGTGGGGTTACCACGTGAATCGAAAATTTCTCTGGCTTTTAAATCTTTTATTTTTGACATATTATATTAAAATTAAGAGGATTCATATCGGGGGTAATACATTTACACTACGAACTGACTCTGTTAAAAAACAAGGATCAGAATTGCTTTTTGATTGCCTCGAACACATTCAGGTTTGAGTCTACTCCTTTAATCCAGTTTATTCCAACCGTTCGGATAATCTGTTTTAAATTTTCATCCTGTATATAATTAACAGGCGATTTCCCATCCATACGGGCAAGCAGCATCAATCCTAAATGGGGCAGCAGATTGTCGAACTTACCTTTGTAATCTGTAAAGAAAATACTGATCAGTTTCAATAATTGTTCAGGATTATTCAAATGCCAGGCTTTTAACATCAGGTGGCCCAAACAGTATGCAAGGTCAAATACCGGGTTACCCCAGTGTGCAACCTCATAATCGATTAAAACTATTCTTCCACTCTTTTCAACAAGCATATTCTTGGGTGAGAAATCCCCATGAACCAAACAAGTTTTTTGCTCAGTCAGTTCATTTATCAAGCCATTAATTTGTGATGAAAGCTCAGGATATTTGGCAATTAAAAAACGATGGAAGGGGTCAATTCTGAGCTGAACAAAATACTTCTGATCACTAAATCCTGCCTTTACTTTTTCATCCATTCTAAGGCTTTGGATATGGATCTGATTCAGGATATCGACAGCACTTCTGGCAGAATCAGGATTGAAAATTCCACTCATCAGGCATTCCTTCCAAGTCTGAACCCCTTCTTCTGCACAGGTCATCAGGTAGATGTGATTGACATAATCAACATGCAGAATTTTAGGAATATTACAATCAGGAATAACCAATTCCAGTTGTTTCATCACCTCATGTTCGCGATGAATTCGCTCAACATCCGAAAACCAATCTGCCTTAACATCCAGTTTTTCGAGCGCTTGTTTGATCACCCAACGATTGGCATTAACAGTGACCTTCCAAACCCTGCAAGATACCCCACCGGATAAATGCTCAACCCTGGCATGATCATTAAATTGTATTAGCCCTTCTAGTTTAAGATATTCAATTACCTCTTCCTTACGATCCAGTATCATGTTAAAATATGAGCTAACTCTCTAAAAATCCAAAATTGATTAAGTGGATACTACCAGTAAATACCATACAAGGCTGCAATAATCCCGATTATGAATAATGCCCCAACTGCAAATCCCGGTGTTGTACGGAACATGCTATTATCTACCTTTAAGGCGTTTGGTATTATTCCATTTCTATTTTCATATATACTAATCAAATACATAACCAGCACACAAATAATGAAAACAAATCCCATACGGTCTATGAATGGAATTTCATAAACACCTGCTGCATTGGCAACCGAAAATCCTGTAGAATACAGGAATTGCAGATCTACGAAACCAGGCATAAACTTAAAAATAATTGATAATATAAAGCCGCCGATAGTTGCAAACAAGGCCGCGTTAGAGGTAGCCTTTTTCCAGAAAAATCCGAGCAGGAACATGGCCAGAATTCCGGGAGAAACAAAACCCGTATACTCCTGAATGTACTGGAAACCGCCCTTCTTATCAATGCCCAGATAAGGCGCGATTATTACAGCCATAATCATGGAGATCACAATAACCCAGCGACCAACTGCAACTTGTCTTTTCTCATCCGCTACCGGATTTAATACTTTCTTATAGATGTCGAGCGTAAAAATGGTGGCAATACTATTGGCTTTACCAGCCAGAGAAGCTACCACAGCAGCTGTAAGTGCGGCAAAAGCCAGACCCTTTAATCCAACAGGTAAGAGGTTCAGCAACACCGGGTATGCCCGATCGGCCATCAACTCTCCATTCAGCATCATTTCTTCCCTGAATACATTCTCTTTAAACAAAACATAGGCTGCAATTCCTGGCAGAACAACAATCAAAGGCATTAATAATTTCAGAAAAGCTGCAAAAAGAATACCACTTCTGGCTGTTTGAAGATCCGCACCTAACGCTCTTTGAGTGATGTATTGGTTACAGCCCCAATAATTAAGATTGACAATCCACATTCCACCAACGAGCACTGCAAGTCCGGGGAGGTCAATAAAGTAGGGGTCATCTTTTTCAAAGATCATCTGAAAATGGTCTCTCGAATTTTCTGTCAATAAATTGAAGCCATTGATCGGCCCGGAGGAACCAAAATGCTGAGCTACCATATCTAAGGCAAGGTAGGTGGTAACCAAGCCCCCCAAAACTAGAAACACTACCTGGATCACATCGGTATAACCTATTACATTCATACCACCAAGGGTAATAACAATCGCAAACAAGGCGAGTCCGACCATGCATACAGCGAAATCAAGACCTGAGATACTGCTGATTGCCAACGCGCCCAAAAAAAGTATGGAAGTTAGGTTTACAACCACATATAACAGAAGCCAAAAAACCGCCATGATCATGGCAACAGTCTCATTATATCTTGTTTTGAGAAACTGCGGCATGGTATAGATTTTATTTTTGAGATAGATCGGGATGAAAAAAACCGCGACCACAAGGAGCGTCACTGCTGCCAGCCATTCATAGGCCGCAATGGCTAGCCCCATGGTAAAGCCTGAGCCACTCATTCCAATAAATTGCTCTGCAGATATATTTGAGGCGATTAATGATGCCCCAATTGCCCACCAGGTAAGCGAATCTTTAGCAAGGAAATAATCCTTTGAGTCTTCATGCTTTTTTCGCTTGTACACGTACCATCCATACGTACTAACTATGATAAAATAAATAAAGAATACTATATAGTCTGGTGTTTGCATACTCTTAACAGATTGGTTAAATAAACCTATTAAAAAAAACGGAATTTTAAGTTGTAAGTATTAAGTTGTAAGTATTAAGTTGTAAGTTTTTAAGTAAGTGATAAGTAGAACGTTTAATAAACGGTTAGTTCACCTCTCAGATCAGTTTCAAGATATTCTGCAATCTTCTTATTACTTTTAAAATTACCCAGTAGATACATCAGTTTGGTTACAGCGGCTTCAAAAGTCATATCGTATCCGCTAACCACTCCCATTTCCATGAGTTGCCTGCTGGTTTCATACCGTCCAAGTTCTACGGTACCCACTTTACACTGAGAAATATTCAAAATAAGCTTGCCCTCTTTTATTGCTTCGCGTAAAAGGTCCAAAAACCATTTTTGCGTAGACGTATTTCCTGAGCCAAAAGTCTCCATGATTATTGCTTTGCATCCGGCAGAGAGGGCCGACTTAACTATTGCCGGACTAATACCCGGATATAATTTCAATAT
>JBIIRT010000006.1:0-48014 GCA_044341405.1 Daejeonella sp.
TATTTCTATGGCTTGGTTCAAATTAATCCATTAAAAAGGGTTACAATTTACAAGTATAACCCTTTTATCTTTTTTTTCTCCCCATTTCTGAGCTTGAACAAAGAAAAGATAAAAACTAACACAATTCCTCACACAATAAAACCCAATGATAGCAAGTGTTTCAAGATAAAAAGTGATATTTTCATGAAACAACAAAGGACCCACGATTTAACGTAAGTCCTTGATTTTCATGTAGCGAGAACGAGGTTTGAACTCGTGACCTCAGGGTTATGAACCCTGTCAGCGTTTTCGATTATTTTAATTTCTTTTTAGCTCCTTTATCTTCTGAAGCACTTTTGGTTTTTGCAGCCTGCTGTTGCCTCATATAATCTTCCATTCTCTTTTGAAATCCTGAAGCTTTCTTTTCGGAAGCAGGTTTCTTTTTATTTTCCTGAATCTGAGCATGGATTTTATTATCATCTACAAACATTCTGATAATGTATTGCTGAGCAAAAGTCATGAGGTTAGCAAGGAAATAGTAATAGTTCAAGCCTGCAGGGAAACTATTCAGTACACCAAAGAAAATGACTGGTGTGATGTAACCAATGTATTTCATTTGACCCGTTGCGCCCGAAACCTGATTATTGAAATAAGTATAGATCAATGTAGAGATTGTCATTAAAATACACATCAAACTGATATGGTTACCTAAGAATGGTACTTCAAATCCCAAGTTAAAGAAAGCGTCGTAGGTAGAAAGATCTTCCATCCAAAGAAAACTTTGCTGACGTAATTCAAATAAATTCGGGAAAAAGAAGAAGAAGGCCATGATAATTGGAAGCTGCAAAAGCATTGGCAGACAACCTCCAAGCGGATTTACTCCTGCTTTTTTGTATAACTTCAAATACTCCTGCTGAAGCAAGGTAGGATTATCGTCGCCAACTTTACCTTTGATTTCTTCCATCTCAGGCTTAAGAATGCGCATCTTTGCCATCGACAAGTAAGATTTGTAGGTAAGTGGTAACAAAACCATCTTAAGTAAAATGGTCAGCACGAGAATAATTAGTCCGTAGCCCCATCCAAATCCTTCAAGGAAGTTAAACACAGGTAAAACCACCCATCTATTAATATACTTCAATGGCCAGTAACCCAGGTCTATTTGTTTTTCAAGATCAAACCCTTGTTTTTCCAGAATGTTCAACTGATTAGGGCCAAAATAGAATTCCATAGGGAATGAACTGTTTTCCTGTCTCTGGAAAGGGATCTGCATTTTAGCGGCGAAACTTTTTACAGTTCCTGAATCAGGACTTGTGTTAACGGCTAGTTCTCCTTTATCAAAGCTGTTTTTTGCAATCAGAACATTAGAGAAAAAATGTTGCTTGAAAGAAAACCATTTAATTTTACCCTCATTTAATTCTTTAGTTTCTGATTCAGAAAGGCTTAAATAATCAACACTTTCATCTCCTTGTTTAAAATATGCGCTCGAATATTTTTGCTCCCCGGGTAAATCCTTTTCCTTCTGCTTTAGAATGGCCTCCCAGTTCAGGGTTACATGCTGTTGTGTTGGGGCTACCACATCCTGCATTTCAGTTGTGGCAATAGTAAGCCCCACGTTATAACTCTCCCCTTTAAGACTATAGATAAAGTCAATGTATTTACCTTCTGAGTGAATCAGACGCATCGTAAGCGATGAGGAATCTGATTTTGTAACATTTAAAGATTTACCTGAAGGAGTAAAATAAAGATCATTTGTATTAATGTTTTGACCTGCAGAACCGAAAATCAAACCGAACTTATTTCCTTCACCTTCGAACATGATCAAAGGTTCCTGTGAATAGGTTTTGAAGTTTTTAAGCTGGACAGATGCTATTCTTCCTCCTCTCGGACTGATTCTAACTTTTAAGAATTCATTTTCGAGGATTATAGGCTCGTTGCTTCCTGACTGTGCGGTTCCAAATGGACCAGATTTTATAAGTGTTGAATCTATTGCAGGTACTGCAATAGATTTGGCAGTATCTTTTACAGCGACTGCTGGCGCTAATTCATTTTTCTTTACCCTTGCTAGTGAATCCTGGGTTTGTTTGGCTTTTTCTCTCTTGATATCTTCATCAGAGGGTTGCATCAGGTAAGTTGACCCAACTAATATGATTAATATCAAAAAGAGTCCTGTGAAAGTATTTCTATCCATTATTATTTTTTAGTCTTTATTGCTAAAATGCCCTATCTTTTTTTTGAGTAGCTTAAAGCGGCGGCGACAAAGTTAACAAAAAGTGGATGAGGATTATCAACAGTTGATTTTAATTCCGGGTGAAATTGTCCGCCCAGAAAAAATGGATGATTTTTTAACTCTACAATTTCAACAAGGTTATTCTCTGGGTTGATCCCGGACGCAATCATTCCCGCCTTTTCGAATTGTTCTAAATACGAGTTATTGAATTCATAGCGATGGCGATGACGTTCTGAAATACGGTTCTTTCCATAGATTAATGCAGCTTTTGTTCCCTTTTTTAGATCGCATGTATACGAGCCAAGGCGCATGGTGCCACCCTTGTTTTTGATCTTCTTCTGCTCTTCCATCATCGAAATCACCGGATCGTTAGTATTCTCATTCATCTCAATACTATGAGCATCTTTTAAGCCAAGTACATTACGTGCATATTCAATTACAGCACATTGCATACCAAGGCAAATTCCGAAGAATGGGATTTTATGCTCCCTGACATATTTTATAGCTTCAATTTTCCCTTCAATACCACGGCTTCCAAATCCTGGAGCAACGAGCACACCGTCAAGTCCTTTTAGTTTTTCAGCAACATTTTGCGGACTTATATTTTCTGAATGGATTGATTTGACTCTGACTTTACATTCGTTTTTTGCACCAGCATGAATAAATGCTTCAGTTATTGACTTATAGGCATCAGGAAGCTCAACATATTTTCCAACAAGTCCGATATTGATTTCAGCAGTTGGATTTTTAAGTCTGCCCAAAAAATCCTTCCAGTTTTCAAGATCAGGTTCGTTTTTATTTGTAAGCTTTAATTTACTTAGTACCGTTTTGTCCAGTTGTTCCTTAAGCATCAATAGTGGAACATCATAAATTGTTGACGCATCAATTGATTCAATTACAGCATTGATGTTAACGTTACAGAAAAGAGCGATTTTTTTGCGTAGTTCCTGAGGAATATGGTGTTCTGTACGGCAGACTAATATATCTGGTTGTATTCCATATTCAAGCAACATTTTGACAGAGTGCTGGGTAGGCTTTGTTTTTAATTCGCCTGCAGCAGCTAGATACGGAATAAGTGTAAGATGAATAACTAATGAATTACCCGACCCAAGCTCCCAACGTAATTGACGAACAGCCTCAATGAATGGGAGGGACTCAATATCTCCAACAGTACCACCCAATTCTGTGATCACGATGTCATAATCACCTGTTTCACCCAATATTTTCATATTGCGTTTGATCTCATCTGTAATGTGAGGTACTACCTGGACTGTTTTACCAAGGTATGCTCCTTCACGTTCCTTGTTGATTACATTCTGATAGATTCTACCTGTAGTGATATTATTAGCTTTTGAGGTAGGCACATTGAGAAAACGTTCATAATGACCAAGATCTAGATCTGCTTCAGCTCCGTCTTCAGTAACATAACATTCGCCATGTTCATAGGGATTTAAAGTTCCAGGATCAATATTGATATACGGATCAAACTTTTGTATAGTTACCCGGTAACCTCTTGATTGAAGAAGTTTGGCTAGAGAAGCGGAAATAATACCTTTTCCTAACGACGAAGTAACGCCGCCCGTAACAAAAATGTATTTGGTCATGATAACTAAAGGATTTGCTAAGAATGCTTTATTATTGGATTAGTTTTAACTTGTATCTTATAATAAAAAACATCGTTTTGTACGGGATTCAAAAGTAGAATATTTTTTGATATATAACTTATATGTTGAGAAATTGGATGGTGTTAATAAGTGCCTATAATTTATAGTTGACAGTTTTCAGTTGATAATTAATGGGTTATCGTAAAATACAACTGTCCCTTTTCCATTGTCAACTATCCATCGTCCATTGTCAACTGTCAATTGTTTTACCTATTTTTACATTTATTTAAATATTAATACATCATCTTGACATTCAGCGATTTTAATTTTGATCCTCAGTTAGTTGAAGGACTTCAAAGTATGGGTTATGTTAAACCTACCCCAATTCAATCCCAGGCTATTCCACTTATTCTTGACCATAAAGATCTTATCGCTTGTGCCCAAACAGGTACTGGTAAAACAGCTTCTTATCTTTTGCCCGTTCTGCAGCACATCAGTATTTCTGAAAAAAAACACACCAAAGCCCTGATTTTGGCTCCTACAAGGGAGCTTGCTCAGCAAATTGATCAGCAGGTTGAAGGCTTGGCTTATTTTGCAGGAATTAGCTCTATCGCAGTTTATGGCGGAGGCGATGGTATGATTTACGAGCAGCAGCGCCGGGCAATGATTGATGGGGTTGATATCGTGATCGCTACCCCCGGGCGATTAATTGCTCACCTGGCATCTGGCGTTATTAAACTGGATCATCTTCAATATCTGGTTTTGGATGAAGCCGATCGTATGCTTGATATGGGATTTTATGAAGATATTTTAAGGATTATTAGTAGTCTACCCAAAGAAAGACAGACCTTGCTTTTCTCGGCTACCATGCCCCCTAAGATTAGAACACTCGCAAATACAATTCTAAAGAACCCTGAGCAAATCAATATTGCGCTTTCTCAACCTGCAGCCGGTATTTCGCAGCAGGTTTATATGGTTTATGATAATCAAAAGATAAAACTAATCAGTACCCTGCTAAAAGGCGGAGCATACAAAAGTGTCCTTATTTTTTGTTCGAGGAAGGAAACTGTAAAAGACCTTAACAGAACCCTTAGAAAAGAGGGAATCAAATCAGAAGCTTTCCACTCTGATCTGGAGCAGCAACAACGCGAAACAGTTTTAAGAGCGTTTAAAAGCAGGACCTTACCCGTTATCATCGGAACTGATGTTTTGAGTAGGGGGATAGATGTGGAAGGAATAAGTCTGGTTATTAATTTTGACGTGCCACCTGACCCCGAAGATTATATCCACAGGATCGGAAGAACAGCAAGAGCAGAAACTACAGGCACCGCTATAACTTTTGTGAACGAAAAAGATCAGCGTAAATTTTCTTTCATTGAAAATTTAATAGGAAAGGAAATTCCAAGAATGACTTTACCTGAAGATTTTGGAGAAGGACCTGTATATAGTCCGGGTATCAAGAGACCATCATCTGGCGGGAATCAAAGGAATGGCAGAAATAATAAAAAGGTATGGGTTAACAGAAAACAGGCATAGTTCATATTTTTCCTGATCTGTAGTTTTCAAAAGTATTCTGTTTATTTTCATAAAAATTTTGCCTTTTATGCATGTTCTGGAAAATGAATTTCTGTCAGTAGCTATACAGAACAAAGGATCTGAATTATGCTCTATTTTCAATAAACTTAATGGTCTGGAATATTTATGGCAGGCTGAACCTTCGGTTTGGGCATTCCATGCACCCAACCTGTTTCCAGTAGTTGGAAACTGTATGAATAATCAGATTCAGATTAACGGTATAAAATATCCAATGCAACGGCATGGTTTTGCCAGGCATTCTCCATTTGTTTTAACGGATAGTTCGGCTAATCATGCAGTTTTTACGCTTGATTATTCTGAAGCCACATTAGTAGTGTATCCCTATAAATTTTCATTTCAGGTAGCCTATAATTTACAGGATACAGAGATTACTATCACTTACAAAGTGATAAATAAGGATGCTAAACCTATCTTTTTTTCAATTGGTGCACATCCCGCTTTCAATATTCCATTTTCAAAGGGTGGAACTTACGATGATTATTATATTGAATTTGATCAGATTGAATTATTGGTAAAAAATTTGTTTGATGAATCTGGTTTTTTTACTGGTGATACAGAACAAGTTTATCTGGATAATAGAAGATTGAACCTCAGTAAAGACCTATTCAAAGATGGTGCACTCGTTTTCAAAGAAATAAAGTCAAAGGAAGTTCTGATTAGAAACCATCAAACACCAAGTTTTGTTTCTGTTTCCTTTGAAGATTTCACAGCATTGGGTATTTGGGCAGCCCCTGATGCACCATTCGTTTGCATTGAACCCTGGCTTGGTTATGCTGATAATGCAGGAGAGCTGAAAGAATTCTCAGAAAAGGATGGGATTCAAAAATTGGAAATTTCTAAAGTTTTTGAATGTAGTTTTAAAATTGGGATAAATTAGGTGCTAGTGAAGATTCTCGCTTTCGCAAGATCCAATAGCTATCGGATGACAATCGTTGTTTTTGGATTAGGATATTCCGGCCTTCATTGTTTCGACTAAGCAAGATTTGTTAATGGAGGTTCTCGCTTTCGCGAGAATGACAAGGGTTGCTGGGGGAGGAAGAGGAGATTCCGGCCTTCGCCGGAATCGAACTATAATAAAAACCTAGCAAGTATTTTTTTGGCTAATCACCTCCAATTCCAGGCTGGAATCTCCTTATTGACCATAAATGTTGTCATTCCAGCTAAGGCTAGAATCTACTTATTGACAATAAATGTTGTCATTCCAGCGAAAGCTGGAACCTCCCGACTCTTCTAGCTAGCTTGTGCACGCGTGTCGCATGAGCTTCTATATTTTATTTATGGAAATCGCGGCACCTGCGCACTTCCAGCCGGGCTATCCGTCCCAATGAAAAACAGCTCCATGTAAAATAAACCTTGCCGAAGGTGGTAGCTTCCGGCTATTCGTAATTTTAAATACAACGTGATTTCTTGCCGGAACTACTCCGTAGGAAAGGGCTGAACTTACCTATGAAAAACAGGTATTGATTTTCAAAATCAAGGAATTGTGGCTCCGGTATAACACGTATAATTATTACTCCAATTTTACACATAATGTTTAGAAATCATTTAATTATAGCTTGTCACGATATATATTCACTAAACGTGTAAAGCAAATCAAGATTTTCCTCTGCTATCGGATGCGTATCGTGTGTAAGTCTCGTTCAAATTATTTTTTCTGATTTGAAACCTTATTCCTTTTTCGATAGTCTCTGCCTGTCGTGCTTTCTGCTTTCACGGATCATATCTTTCATGTCATCCATCTCCGGACCTTCTTTAAGAGCTTTCCAGTCAAATTTCTCATCAAAGGGATCAAGGGCTTTCTGCGGGTCAAAAAATCTTTTATCAGGTTGGATAGCCTTGTATGGTGTAAAGTCAGGAATATCAGTAAACATATCTGCCAGATCACTTGCACCTGCATCATATTGGTTAAGGTATGGAGTACCTAGAATATTCCAGAAGGTTTTAAATATACTTCCAAAACTCGCATGTGTATGACTTATATTATTTCTGCGACTATAAGGAGAAATAGCCATTAAAATACTCCGGTGTGCATCAATATGATCAACACCATCCTGCGCATCATCTTCTGTGATAACGATCAGCATATTTTTCCAATAGGTTGTATTGGATAAAAATTCAACAATCCTACCTACAGCAAGATCATTATCTGCCATATAGCTTTCCTTGAAAGGATAACCTGCTTCCGGTCTTTCTGCCGCACCATGATCATTTGGAAGAATAACGGTTAAAACGGAAGGCATAACTTCCTTACCTGTGCCCCATTTTTCATTAAACTCCTTTTCAAAAACACTTACCCTAAATTGATCAGGAATAGCCATATTATAAGTAGGGTAGCTGTATGATGTGCGAGAATACAAAGGTTTTGGCATCGGATAATTAGCCAGGTGTTTGATTCCGCCATATTTATAATGATCCTTATAATCGCCTGGCTCGAACATTACTCCAAAGCCAAAATTGAAATAGCTGATTTTATTCCTTTGCATATGCTCCCACATGGAACCGGCCTCGTTGTAATCTTCAGGATAAATTGCGCCGGCGGAACCGTTAATTCCAAGATTGCCGGGAGCGCTGGACTCACTACGGTAAGTTCGGTTTGATCCATATCCTGCAGCCGTTGTGGCCTCAACCCATTGATTGGGATAGGTGTTCACGAGCCAGCGATGTCCATCTGCAGAAACATCAGAATCTACATAAAAGTTATCACTGATCGAAAATGATCGTGCAAGTTTCAGATGGTTTGGCATAACTGATGTAGATTCAACACGTGTGCTCTTTTTACTATTGCTAAAACTTGCACCTTCGCCATATCTAGCAATTGAAGAGTCTCCTCTTCCATTTTTTAATTGTCCAAAAACTTCATCATATGTGCGGTTCTCTTTAGAGATAAATACAATATGTTTTATGGGGGATTCTTTTTCGCCAGGGAAAAGAGGTATGGGGTTATTGTTTCTCCATGTTAATGAACTGTCAGACACTTTTTTAATCATAAAATTGTTCTCAATGACATTTCTGGTTAAATCTCCCAAATCCTTGTCCTCGGGTATGTCACAAACCTGAACTGAACCAAACATTAAGCTTCCGATATAAGAACCAACAGGTCCGATTTTGAAAGTCATACCTCCATTCGGACCGCTTCCGAATCCTTTAGCATTAGAAATAATCAGCTTTTTATTATCAGGGGATACTTTTAATTTTGCAGGAAACCATCCGGTTGGAATATGTCCGATAACTTTTAAAGAGGGCACATCGATCACAGCTATAGCATTAATTCCCGATTCGGCCACATAGACACGTTTTTCATCCGGAGAAACCGCAAGTCCGAAAGGAATAATTCCTCTTAGTTTACTTAATTTCTCTTCAGGTGCAAGTTTTATACTGGCGATGATCTGTTGTTTTCTGCTGTCTAGAACAGTGATGTTATCATTATTTCCGTTGCTGATAAATACATAATTTCCTGCAGAAACAATTGAATTGGGACTTGAACCACCAATGGCAGGAATGCCCTCTACCATTGCTCCAACCATATTTCCGGTCTTGATTTTTGAAATAACCTGTGGTTTTAAGGGGTCTTTGACCTGCAAGGCCCATACTGAAAAAGCTTTTTCCGACTGTACAGGACCAAGTCCGGGGATTTGAACTGAATCAGTCTCAATTCCTTTTTCAGCTTCAGGCGTATCGTATGCAAATCCTGGGATTGAAATAGATCCTCTTTTCCATTCTCCATTTACTTTCTTTTTTACATAGCTATATTCATACATGCCTACATTAGCCACATAAATAGTTTTTTCATCTTGTGAAAGACTTATGCCAAATGGATAGCGTCCAACAGGAGTTGAAGAAATTAGCTTTTCCTGAATCAGATCGATTATGAGCATTCTGAAGCCTATCTGATCTACAGCATATAGGTATCGGCCATCTTTAGTGCCAACCATATCGCCGATATACCCATGAGAATAATCTACTTTGCTGCTTTTAAAACTGCAGCTGATCGTACCCATAGGCTTGCCACTCTCAATATCAAACTTGTAAATTTTATTGCTTTGTCCGCCGGCCACATAAACTGTTTTATTATCCGGCGAAATTACCAGACCCATAAATGCAGATTCAAGAATTCCCTTGTCGCCTTTAGGGTTTTCAGGTACCTGTATAATTTTAGGATTTTCAGAAAGGATATTTTTAAGAATATTAATTGAAATTGGATTTGTTCCAGAATTCGCTGTGATTGCAATATTTCCATCACTGCTTATGGCAAGACCGAAGGGGTGCGGAGCAACCATATGTGTTTTTCCTAACGGACTTACATAACGCCCATTCGGAATAATAGTTTTACCATCCTTATCGATGGTCACATATTCATTCCCGGCAGGAGCAGAAATTACAAAGTTGGGAAGCTGGGCTAAAAGTCTTTCTGATAAAAATACTAGAACTGTTAAAGTAAAACAGAGTTTCAATTTTATCTTAAAACGGTATGTTGGAAATTTAAAAATCATAAATTTTAGTTTGGACGATAAAATGTAAATCTATGCCATAAAATTAAGATGGAGATTAAATCTATATGAATATAATCTTATTTTTTGGTACAAAATTTTGACTATAATGAACCTTAGTGAACGTAAAGTTCTAGCTGATTTATAAATTAAGATTTTTTAGAAAGTCAGAGCCTCAGCTTCTGTTTAACGGTAACCCCGCTATCCGCTTTAGTCGCGTGAAGGGGCGGGAGCTACCGCTTCTATCGGGTTTATTTTACTCCTGTCATTTGCATTTAAAAATGGGATAGCTAAACAAACTAAGTATAAATAACCATATCATTTGTTTTCATTGATCTCGTTAAGCAGAACCATCCTCACAAGATACTGATCCATGTCGTCCTCATATATCATTTCACATTTCCATCCGCCTTTTTCTGCTATAGCTTTTAAGGTGTCGAAATCTACATACAGCCATTTAAACCAATTTCCCTTAATCTTTTGATATTCATACTGATAAGATATCTCACCATAATAATTACTAGATATAAAATCATCGGGTTTATAGAGATAAGCAATATCAGACGAATCGAAAATAAGTTGTGCTCCGGGCGCTAATAAATCTTTTATATAATCTAGGAAATAGCGCAGACCAGGGATATCTTCACAGAGTCCGATACCATTCATCAATAATACAATGGTATCATATTTTTCAGAATCGTATTGCAGAATATCGGCATTAATAACCTTTTTAATACCTCTGTGTTTCATTATTTCACAGGCTTTTGGAGAGATCTCCAGTGCAGTAACATCAATTCCCTTCGACTGCAGAATCAGGGCATGGCTGCCAACCCCGGCACCAATATCCAATGTTTTCCCCCTGCATAGGTTCAATGCGATGATCTCCATTTCGGGCATATCTGCTTCGGCTCTGAAGAAAATATCAACAGGCATATCTTCCGGGTGTCCATAGCTATTGTACAACCAGAGTTTACTTTTTCTTTTACCACTAAATTGATCAAGTAATGCCTTTCCGTATATATCCATCTATTATTTTATAAAAGGCTTAAAACTGTTATAATTGATTCTTAATCCTGACCTCGTCATTTTTTTTTATTATTGGAAAAAAATACTCCTTATGAATTGTACTAAATTAATGATTATAAAAATTCATAAGATTTTTTTCTGTTAATATTTTGGCTACAAAAACATTGAAATGCTAAAAAATTTAGTATTTTACCGAACGAATTAGCTGAGTATAAATTCATAAATTGTAATGTTTAACCTGAGTATATGTCAACAGAAGTAAAATGCCCATCCTGCGGTCACTCGTTTCCACTTGAGGAAGCCATTGGTAAGGAATACGAGCAGGAATTGCGCGATAAGATGATTGCCTGGCAGATTGTATTCAGGTGGTTAGGAATAAATTTGGTCAGGATTGTGGTAAGATCATTTATGAAAGCAAGCGTACCAAGGATTTTGCTGCAGACTGGATTGATAAGCTTAAAAAAGACATGCGCAAAGAGGGGGTGGATGTTGCAGTCATTGTAACTCAAACTTATCCTAAAGGCATGACCTGTTTTGGTGAGCGGGATGGAGTATGGATTTGTTCTTTTGAGGAAGTGAAGGCTGTAGCTTATGTTTTGAGGGATGGGATTTTGAGACTTTATAATTCTTCCAAATCCCAGGAGAACAGGGGTGACAAAATGCATATGCTCTATGATTATCTGACGGGCACTGAATTTTCAGAGCAATGGAAAGCCATTCGTGAAGGGTATATGAGTATGCGCTTATCCATTCATAGAGAGCGAGATGCAATGGAGAAAATGTGGAAAATGCGCGAGAAACAATTGGATAAGGTCTTGCTGAATGCTTCAAGTATCAAGGGTTCTATTGAAGGTATTGCAGGAGCGGATACGATCTCGCTAAGCTTAAGTGATGATGAAGTCGATACATTGTTGCTTGAATAAAAATTTTGGAGTATTTTATATCTCAATACTAAATACTAAATACTAAATACTCAATACTAAATACTCTATTCTATCTGCTACCTTTGCATTTCAAAAATATAAATCTGTTTGCATGGTCTTGTTAGAGAAATTAAAGCTGAGTAAACCTTTAGTCAGAGCGATGACTGATGCGGGTTACCTCGGTCCCAAAGAAATTCAGCTTAAAACAATGTCGCGAATTTTGGGCGGACAAGACGTGATTGCTATTGCACCTGAAGGTTCGGGAAAGACAACAGCCTATGTTTTGGGAGCATTGATGCGATTAAAATATGGATTAGAAGAAGCACCACGTGCTTTGGTTCTGGTTCCAGACAAGGATCATGTATTAGCCGTTATTGAACGTTTTGAACTGTTGAACAGAAATCAGACCATCCGGATTGTGGGCTTACATTCTGAAGGGGGGATGGAGTCTCAGATGGATGCACTTGCTGATGGTGCTGATATAGTGGTTGCCACTCCCGACAGAGCAAGAGCGATCTACCTTAAGCTCGGATTGAACCTGAATAAAATTCTTATGTTCATAGTGGATGATGCCGCAGAGATTGTGAAACGTGGGATGCAATTACCTGTTGCAGAACTTGCCAGAAGTATTGTTAAATGTCAACATCTCGTATTTACTGAGGTTATTCATGATAAATTGCATCTTTTAATAGATCAGTTCATGAAACACCCGGCTTTGATTGAAGTGAATGATTTGGGTGAACTCAAATTGGAAACTATTGATCAAATTCTTTATAAAGTTCCTGATTTTAAAACAAAAGTAAATTTGCTTAATATTCTCCTAAGGGATAAAGATGTATTTAGCAAATCAGTTGTATTTGTAAATACCAGGCTAACCGCAGAAAAGGTATTCAAAAGCCTTTTTAAATACCTTGATAAGGATATTGCAATTTATAAACCGTTATTCTTTGATCATCCAGGTTTTGATCTGATCGATGATTTTAAACAAACAGATGATGCCAGAATTCTACTTATCGCAGATGATCTGAAAGAATCAATTCAGCTTGAAGGAATTCCCTTTATTTTTCATCTTGAAATTCCTGCAGATATCGAGACATTTGTTGGCAGGATAGTGAAGAGTAAGTCAAATGCGGAAAACGAACAAATGGCAATCAGTTTTTCAACGGATATTGAACTTGTTTTAATTAAAAAAATTGAGTTGGCCATAGGTAAAGTACTTCCTCAAGCTAATCTTCCGGAGGATCTTGTCATCGAAAAAGACAAACCCAAAAAGACAGTCAAAACCACAAAGGTTAGTCCAGATACAGAATCACTGATTGGGGCGGCATTTCATCCCAAAAAGGAAAGTAATGCCAAAGATTATAATTACTCTTCAAGGGAAAAGGCGAAAATGAAGTTTAAGAACAGATAGGTCTAATTATTTAGCTTCATTTTTAGAAATTAGTAAATTCTATCAGTAGACTTTTTATGGTACGCATGCAAGTAAAATAATTGATTTAGGTAAACTTTACACATAAAGAAAGCTCTTACTATGGTGCAATTGAATTTGTATTGTTTTTTTACTTCCTCATGGCAGAATATACAAGTTGAATTCCCGGCATCCTTATTATTTTACCGCTAATTTGATTGATATTTGCACTGAAATATATTTTTCGAGTATTAGTTATATCATCCGAGATAGACCAGTAGAAACAGACACCCATGTTGGTGTGAATTATCTTAATTATCAATGAGTAAGAAGAAAATTGTAGTTGCAGTAACAGGAGCAAGTGGTTCAATTTATGCAAAAGTTTTATTTGATAAATTAATGGTTCTTCAAAATCAGATTTCTGAAATTGGCATTGTCATGTCTGATAATGCTAAAGATGTTTGGTTTCATGAACTTGGGAATAAGGACTATTCCAATTATAATTTTAGGTTTTATGATAAGCGGGATTTCATGGCTCCATTTGCTTCTGGGTCAGCCGGTTTTGACACAATGATCGTTTGTCCGTGCTCAATGGGAACATTGGGCCGTGTGGCAAGTGGTGTTTCTGATGATTTGATTACCCGCTCTGCGGATGTTATTCTCAAAGAAAGACGTAAACTAATTCTTTTAGTCAGAGAAACACCTTATAGTCTTATCCATATCAACAACATGAAAACAGTTACCGAAGCAGGTGGAATTATTTGTCCGGCCACCCCTTCATTCTATAGCCTGCCTAAGACTGCCGAAGACATCGCGGCAACAGTAATTAACAGGGTGATTGATTTGGTGGGTTTTGATTATGAATCTTATCAGTGGGGCAAAAATTAAGGTGATAGTTAGAAATCAATAATTGAAATTTTGAAATTCGTTCACCTAGGTCTGGCACTTTTAATCCTAATTACCTGAGTTCAATTCCTACCAGATAGCTATCGGGTCCCCATTTCCCTATACCAATTTTCTGTTTCCAATTCCCTATTTTCCACCCAATAGCTATTAGGTTCTCCTCCACATTTCTTATCTTTGCACTTTAATATGAATAAAAAAGTTGCATTTTATACATTGGGTTGTAAGCTTAATTTTTCAGAAAGCTCGGCTATCGGGCGTCAGTTTAATGAGGCCGGTTTTGAGACTGTAGCTTTTACAGACCATGCTGATGTGTATTTAATCAATACTTGTTCTGTTACAGAGCATGCCGATAAAAAGTGCCGAAAGGTTGTTAAAGAGGCTTTAAAGCATTCCCCTAATGCTTATATCGCCATAGTTGGGTGTTATGCCCAGCTAAAACCTCAGGAAATTTCAGAAATCCCGGGTGTTGATATTGTGTTAGGTGCAGCCGAAAAATTCAGAATTATTGAATATATCAGTGATTTGACTAAGCAGGAGAAAGGATTAGTATTCAATCAGGATATTAGTGAAACCAGAGACTTTATTCCTTCATATTCATTCGGCGAAAGAACCCGTACCTTTTTAAAGGTTCAGGATGGCTGCGATTACACCTGTTCATTTTGTACCATCCCACTTGCACGCGGATCAAGCCGAAGTGATACTATTGAAAATGTTATTAAACAAGCCAACGAAATTGCCCTTTCGGGTGTGAAGGAAATTGTGCTTACTGGTGTAAATCTTGGTGATTTTGGAATCAGAAACGGTCAGAGAGAGGATAAATTTTATGATCTGATTAAGGCTCTGGATCAGGTTGAGGGAATTGATAGAATCAGGATATCATCCATTGAACCTAATCTTCTTAGCAATGAGATTATCCAATTCGTCTCTTTATCCAATAAATTTGTTCCTCATTTTCATATTCCTCTTCAATCCGGTAGCAATAGGGTTTTAGGTATGATGCGCCGGAGATACAAAAGGGAATTATATGCAGAGCGAATTAAGGAAATCAAAAGATTAATGCCCGATTGTTGTATTGGCGTTGACGTTATTGTTGGATTTCCTGGTGAAAGCCGTGAAGAATTTCTTGAGACCTATAATTTTTTGAATGAACTAGATGTCTCTTATTTTCATGTGTTCACATATTCCGAGCGCGAAAATACGGATGCAGTCTTTATGAAGGGTTCTGTACCTGGCTCACAAAAATCTGACAGGAGTAAAATGCTTCATATTCTTTCAGAAAAAAAACGTCGGGCATTCTATGATAGCCAAATAGGAAAATCTGCGGAGGTGCTTTTTGAGGCCGACCATAAAAATGGATTTATGCATGGATTTAGCCGAAATTATGTGAAGGTGAAAGCACCATATGATCCATTGATGATCAATGAAATGCGACAGGTGAAATTTGAAAATATTGCATCTGATGGTGATATGGACATTTCTGAATTTTCAGAGACCTTTATTCATTAAATACTCATTCAGCCTTAAGTACTATTCCTGATTTTATTCCTTAGCTTTTTATTAACATTGTATCTATTAACAAGATTGTATATTTAGCCTATGTTTCCTACCATAACTTATCTCATTGAATATTTAACAGGCATTAACATACCATTGCCTATTCAGACTTTCGGATTTTTTGTTGCAATTGCTTTTGCAGCAGGTTACTGGGCACTTTCTCAGGAATTTAAGCGGAAGGAAAAATTGGGTCTTGTGCTACCTTTTACTCGTGAAATCAAAGTTGGTGAGCCTGCAAGTACTCAGGAATTAGTTTTCAATGGAATATTTGGATTTTTAGTGGGTTATAAACTTCTTGATGGATTATTGAATTATTCTGCCTTTGTTGCCAACCCTCAGAGTTTCATTTTATCATCAAGGGGTAGCTTTATTGGGGGCTTGATTTTGGCAGGTTTATTTATTTACTGGGCTTATATTGAGAAAAAGAAAGAGCAGTTGAATCAGCCTAAAATTGTAAAAGAGCTGGTTCATCCCTACCAGATTATGGGCACATTGTTGATGTGGGCAGCACTTTGGGGTTTTCTGGGCGCAAAAATATTTCATAATCTCGAATATTGGGATGATTTTGTTCAAGATCCGATCGGAGGTCTTTTATCATTTAGTGGCTTAACTTTTTACGGGGGGTTGATTATGGGTGGGGCTGCCGTGATTTATCATTCCAATAAATATGGAATTAAATGGATTCACATGCTTGATATCGCGGGTCCGGGAATGATGCTGGCTTATGCTGTTGGTAGGATAGGTTGTCAATTATCGGGTGATGGCGATTGGGGAATAGAGAATATTGCTCCAAAACCATCTTGGTTAAGCTGGGCACCTGATTGGGTTTGGGCATTTAAATATCCCCATAATGTGGTTAATAATGGGGTTCCGATTCCAGGGTGTACCGGTCCGTTTTGTAATGAATTACCTTTACCTGTCTTCCCAACACCTTTTTATGAGGTAATGATGGGTCTGTTCATTTTCGCTCTTTTATGGGCATTCAGAAATAAAATTAAAACACCGGGTATCATGTGGTCATTATACCTTATTTTCAATGGTGTGGAGCGTTTTCTGATTGAAAGTATCCGAGTAAACTCTGAATACCACGCATTTGGACTTGCATTTACACAGGCAGAGATGATCTCCACCATTCTTATACTATTGGGAATTTTTGGATTATTCTGGTCACTAAAGAATTCAGAAAAGTACTCAATACCCTTAAATTCCTGATGCATGGATCTATCATCACTTACATCAGATGTAATTTCTTTAACTAAAGAAGTTGGACAATTTATTCGCAAAGAATCTTTGGTTTTCGACCAGAGACAGGTAGAGTACAAGGGACTACATGATATGGTTTCTTATGTTGATAAAACTGCAGAAATTGCTCTTGTTAAGGGTCTTCGAATATTGCTTCCTGAAGCTGGGTTTGTAACAGAAGAAAAAACTGCCAGCATCGCCGGAGAGCAATACGATTGGATTATTGACCCACTGGATGGGACTACAAACTTCATACACGGACTTCCAACATATGCTATAAGTATAGCGCTGCAATGCGATGGCGAATTAGTTCTTGGCGTGGTTTATGAGATAAATAGAGATGAGTGTTTCTCTGCATGGAAAAATGGTGGAGCATACTTAAATGATAAACAGATTTCGGTTTCAAAAGCTTCAGCTATTGAAAATACGCTACTTGCAACTGGCTTTCCTTATTATGAATTTGGGCGTCTTGATGCCTATCTGGCTGTCTTGAAAGAATTGATGCAACGATGCCATGGCGTAAGAAGAATAGGTTCGGCAGCCATTGATCTGGCATATGTTGCTTGCGGAAGATTTGATGGTTATTTCGAATTCAATCTCAATTCATATGATGTTGCTGCAGGGATTGTTTTAGTAAGGGAAGCAGGCGGACAAGTGTTTGATTTTACTGGTGGAAATAATAGTATTGAACGTAGAGAAATGCTGGCCACGAATGGTTTAATCTCTGATGAATTGCTGCTTATACTGGAGGAAAAATTTAACTGATATTAAAATATTTTATTATGTCAATCTCAAGAAAAATCCTCGTTGTACTATTTGCAGTTTTTATAATTATTCAGGTATTCAGGCCTGAAAAGAATCAATCGGCTGCTGAAACCCCTAATGATATTTTTGCCCATTATAAGGCAGATGCAAATACAAAACAACTCATTCAAACAGCCTGTTATGATTGTCATTCAAACAATACCGTCTTCCATGGTATGCAGAAATACAGCCTGTTGCCTGGTGGCTTGCCGATCATGTTAATGAAGGGAAGTCTGAATTGAATTTCTCTGAATTCGCAACTTATACCTCGAAAAAAGGAGATCATAAATTGGAGGAAGTGGTCGAAATGATTAAAGAAAGGGAAATGCCTCTTAAATCCTATACATTAATACACGGAGATGCCAATTTATCGGATGCTCAGCGGGAAGAATTGTCAAAATGGGCAGAACAAGTAAGGGCTCAGATTCAACCCAACATCATTAAGTTACTGACTGATCTTAGAACACTTGCAGACATCAGATCTCAGACCTCAGATTTCAGACCTCATATAACTATAAACAAAAAACCCCTCTTTTGTAAAAAAGAGGGGTTTTTTGTTGAAAACTATTATACTTATAAAGCTTCAGAAACAACCTCTGTTACTTCAGGAACCATACGTCTCAGGAGATTTTCAATTCCTGACTTAAGGGTAATTGTTGATGAAGGACATCCGCTGCATGAACCGCGTAATTCAACGGTTACAACGCCTTCTTTGAATGATCTATAGCTGATTGCACCGCCATCCTGCTCAACTGCCGGACGCACATAGTCATGTAATATCTGCTGGATTTTTATTTCAGTTTCTGTTCCTTCAAAATTTGCCAGTGCTTCTTCTTTCTCAACAATATTGAGTTCAGATTCTACAGCTCCCTTCACAAACTCCTTCAAGATAGGTTCAATGTCTTGCCAGTCTGCGGTTTCAGATTTGGTAATTGTTACAAAATTACTTGCAAAAAAGACGCCAGTTACGAAATTGAACTTAAAAAGTTCACGTGCAAAATTAGACTTTTCTGCACTTTCCTTATTCGGGAAGTCAATACTGTTATTAGTTAGTAATTTATTGACCAAAAACTTACGAGTAGCCGGATTTGGAGTTATTTCTGTATATACGTTTGTTGTAGAAGTTGTAGTACTCATGTTTAGCTGTTATAAAAGCAAATTTACTATTTTTTATGTTCCGAAGCCCCGCCACTAAAGTTATGACACATCAATGACTGCCTTAATTCCTGTATAATTAGCTGGAGAAATCGCTTTTAGCTCCTGCTTAACCTTATCTGAAATATCCAAACTATCAACAAATTCAGCAATAGTATTTTTATTAATTTGTTGATTAGTCCGTGTTAGATCTTTAAGTGCTTCATATGGGTTTGGATACGCCTCTCGTCTCAAAATGGTTTGTATAGCCTCGGCTACAACTGCCCAGTTAGATTCAAGATCAGCCTGAATACTTTCCTCATTCAATAATAATTTTTTGAAACCTCTCAATGTAGATTTTATTGCAATCAGGGTGTGTGCAACCGGAACACCAACGTTTCTAAGCACTGTTGAATCTGTCAGGTCACGCTGAAGTCTGGATACTGGAAGCTTCGCCGAAAGGTGTTCAAATATCGCATTTGCCAGACCTAGATTTCCTTCAGAATTTTCAAAATCAATTGGATTGACTTTGTGTGGCATTGCCGATGATCCTACTTCACCTGCTTTAATCTGCTGTTTGAAGTAATTCATTGAAATATACGACCATACGTCTCTGTTCAAATCTATCAAAATGCTGTTAATACGCTTCATTGCGTCACAATGTGCTGCAAAGTTATCGTAGTGCTCAATTTGGGTGGTGTACTGAGATCTGTTCAATTGAAGTCGTTCATTCACAAACTTATTTGCAAAATCTTTCCAGTTTATTTCAGGGTAGGCAACGTGGTGTGCATTGAAGTTACCTGTTGCTCCACCAAATTTGGCAGAAAATGGAATAGATTTTAATTGTTCAAGCTGAACTTCTATTCGTTCAACAAATACCTGGAGCTCCTTTCCTAAAAGTGTTGGCGATGCTGCTTGTCCGTGAGTATGAGCAAGCATAGGTATTGCCGACCATTCAGAGACTCTACCCTTAATATGAACCAACAGCTCTGTTAATGCCGGGAGGTAAGAAGAATGCACCGAAAGTTTAAATGAATGCGGAATTGCTGTGTTATTAATGTCCTGAGAAGTTAATCCGAAATGGATAAATTCTTTAAAATCATTTAAGCCTAAATCATTAAATTTATCTTTAATGAAATATTCAACAGCCTTTACATCATGATTGGTTGTCTTTTCTATCAATTTAACTGCCTCAGCATCAGATTCAGTAAACTGCGAATACACCTTTCTTAGTGAATCAAATTTGCTTTTATCGAAATTTTTTAACTGAGGTAATGGAATCTCGCAAAGTGAAATGAAGTACTCTATTTCAACATAGACTCTAAACTTAATTAAAGCGGCTTCAGAGAAGTAAGAAGATAGTTCCTGTGTAGAATTATGATAGCGTCCATCTATTGGAGAAATAGCTGATAAGGGGGATAAATTCATTTGTTTAGGATTTCTGCAAAATTACGATTTTTATTTATTTTTTGAGGTGAGCGTATGATGTCTGATTCTGACCTCTGGCCTCCGACCTCATACTTCTGGCCTCTTACCTCATACTTCCTACCTCCTCAAATTAAATATTTCATTTGGAAACTTTGGATTTATAAAAAGTTTCCATAGTTTTAAGCCGAATTAAAAAGCTTGAATTGGAAGTAAAAGAGTACATAATTTCTGAATCTGATAAACTTTTCTGCCAGTATGGTTTCAAAAGCGTTACTATGGATGATATTGCCAAGCATTTGGGAATGTCTAAGAAGACCATTTACGCTCATTTTTGTGATAAGAATGAGATCGTAAACATTGTGATTGACTTGAAATTAAACTGTCAGAAGTGTGTAATCAAGGAAAATATTGAGGCAGCTGAAAACGCAGTTCACGAAATGTTTTTTGCTGTAACACATATGAAGGAGCTTTTATCTAATATCAACCCGAGCCTTTTTTATGATCTTCAAAAGTATCACCCTCAGGCCTGGTTTTGTTTTAAGGAGTTTAGGGAAAAACATCTGCACTCTACCATTCATGATAATTTATTGCGCGGGATTAAAGAGGGTTATTATCGCGGTAATATAAAAGCCGACATTTTAACTCAAATGAGACTTGAACAAATTGATTTGATTTTTAATGGAAATTCAACATATACAACCGGAAAATATGGAATTGTTCAGGTTTTATCTGAGCTGACGGAACATTTTCTATATGGAATATGTACACTTAAAGGACATAAATTAATTAATAAATACAAAGAGATAACCGAAGAAGAATAATTCCTACTATGAGATATAAATCCTTAACTCTATTACTCTGCCTTTTTAGTGCATTTACTGCCGAGGCACAATTAGCTGATACAATTGCTCATTTTAGTCTGCAAGAGGCTGTTGACTATGCTCAGAAATATCAGAGTTCGATACAGAATGCAAAAATTGATGAAGAAATTGCTTCAAATACAGTAAAACAGACCATCGGAATTGGATTACCTCAGGTGAATGGGAGTGTAAACTTTCAAGATTTTATTAAGGTTCCTACCAATTTAGTGCCGGGTGAAATCTTTGGCCAACCGGGTAAATTATTGCCTGTACAATTTGGTGTTAAATACCAATCTTCCTTCGGACTTGAATTAAGTCAGTTGTTATTTGACGGCACATATCTCGTTGGATTACAGGCATCAAAGACTTATAAAGAACTTTCAAGCAAGAGCTTAAAGCGAAGCCGTATTGAAACCTCGGTTGCTGTTACAAAAGCATATTATTCAGTTCTGGTGAGTAATGAACAGTTGAATCTTTTGGATGCTAATATGGTCCGATTGAAAAAGACGTTGGATGATACAAAAGCCCTTTATAAAAATGGTTTCGTAGAAAAAATTGATGTGGATCGACTCACAGTACTGACTAATAATCTTGAGACTGAACGGGAAAATGTGATCAGACTTCTTGAGTTGAATGTAAATCTGTTAAAGTTTCAGATGGGAATGAGTGTACAAAGTAAGCTGACCTTAAAAGATTCAATTGCCGGTCTTCAAGTAGTTCAGACTTTCGCTGTTTCAGATACCGCTGCATATAAAAATAGGATAGAATATTCACTACTTGAAACTCAAAAAAAGTTAAATGAACTTGATTTGAAGAGGTATAAAAGCCAGTTTTTGCCGTCATTGGCTGCATTTGGCAGTACCTCGCAAAATGCATTGTCTAATAGCTTTGGAAGTTTGCTTGACAGAAGTTTCCCAACAACGCTAATAGGTTTCCGCCTGGCGGTACCAATCATTTCAGGTGGTATTAAGATGTATCAGGTGCGTAATGCAAAGCTTGAAATTCTTAAAACTCAAAACAATCTAATCAATTTGAGAAATGGAATTAGTCTTGAAGTTGAACAGGCTCAGACAATATACCGAAACGGGTTGAAATCACTCGAAAATCAAAACCGGAACATGGAACTTGCCCAGGAGGTTTTAAGAATAACAAAAATTAAGTATGAGCAGGGTGTGGGTTCAAGTATTGAAGTTACATCTGCTGAAACATCACTAAAAGAGTCTCAGAACAATTATATCAATGCACTTTATGATCTTTTAATTAATAAGGTGAATATGGATAAGGCATTAGGTAAGATTGTTTATTAAAGCATAATAATAGCGTCGGCTAATTCGTAAAAAAATTAAAATCATCTGCTTCAAGCGGAACATAAAAATCTCAAAAATCACTTAAATGAAAAGAATACTATTAATCTCAACTGTTATTTTTCTTGCTTCATGCGGAGGAAAACCTACCGATAAAAAATCTGAGCTTGATGCCCTCAAAAAGGAGCGTGCCGCACTAAATTCAAAAATAGAGAAGCTTGAGGCTGAATTAGGAACTGTTACTGCCAATGAGGATGTAAAAGATATTTCTGTTTTAGAGTTACAAGAAACCTCCTTCAAGAATTATTTGGAGGTACAGGGGAAAATCGATGCAGAAGAAAATGTTCAGGTAAATCCTGAGGCGCAAGGTATTGTCACTGCTGTTTACGCAGCTATTGGTCAAAATGTTAAAAAAGGTCAGGTATTGGCACAAATTGATGATCAGGTTTTACGTCAGAATATTTCTGAACTTGAAACACAACTTGATCTAGCAACAACCCTCTTTGAACGTCAAAAGAGTCTTTGGGATCAAAAAATTGGGACTGAAATTCAGTTTTTAAATGCTAAAACTCAACGTGATGCAGCCCAGCGTCGTATTGCTACTTTAAAAACACAGGTTTCAATGTTTAAGATTAAATCTCCTATCTCAGGAACTATAGATGCAATGGACCTTAAGGTAGGGCAAGCGGTAGCTCCGGGGATGTCAGGTATCAGAATTGTTAACGCCAGTAAATTAAAGGCAAAAGCTTTGGTAGCCGAGTCATATGCTGGTCGGGTTAATCAGGGAGATAATGTTCAGGTAATATTACCTGATGTGCCTGATACGGTTAGCACCAAAATATCTTTTGTCGCTAAGACTATAGATCCAGTTTCAAGGAGCTTTAATGTTGAAATAAAACTCCCTTCAAATAGCAAATATCGCCCGAACATGCTTTCTATTCTTAAAATCATAGATTATCAAAATTTGAAAGCCTTGGTAGTTCCAGTTAATGCTATTCAAAAAGCCGAAAATGGCGATTATTTATTTGTTGTGGAGGCTGGCAAAGCAAAGCGGGTAAATGTACAGACAGGTAAAATTTCTGATGGTCAGGCCGAAATTATCTCGGGATTGAAAGTAGGAGACAAGGTAATAATCGCAGGGACAAATGGATTAAGCCCTGGAGATAACGTAAAATTCAACCAATAGTATTAACTGTTCAATATAGCTTCATAATATAATTTAATATGGAAGACGCCAATAAAGAATTTAAACCATCCAGTTGGGCAATTGAAAACCGAACAGCTATTTATGTGCTGACAGTTATCATTGCGGTAATTGGGTATTTTTCATACGTAGGATTACCAAAGGAGAATTTCCCTGAAGTGGTAATTCCTAAAATATTCATTCAGACTGTTTATCCGGGTACATCTCCTTCCAATATGGAGAATCTGGTAACCAAACAAATTGAAAAGCAATTAAAATCTGCTTCAGGATTAAAAAGGATTACATCTAATTCATACCAAGATTTTTCTGTAATCACAGCAGAGTTTAACACGAATGTTGACACTAGAGATGCAAAACAAAGGGTAAAGGATGCCGTTGACAAGGCAAGACAAGATCTGCCTTCAGACCTTCCCAATGAGCCTAATGTGATGGATATTAATCTTTCGGATTTGCCTATCATGTATTTGAATATCTCCGGTGATTATGACCTGAAAAGTTTGAAAAAATATGCAGAGAAAGTTCAGGATCAAGTAGAAAGTCTGAAGGAGATATCCGGCGTGGATATAGTTGGAGCTCTTGAACAGGAAGTGCAGATCAACGTAGATCTTAATAAGATGGCTGCTTCAATGATCTCGTTTGGAGATATTGAACGTGCCGTAGGTTATGAAAACCTAACTATTTCTGGTGGAACCATTAAAATGGACGGTGTTAGAAGAACTTTGAACGTGAAAAAGGAATTTGTCAGTGCTCAGGAATTATCTAACCTGATTATTAAAACCCCGACAGGTTCTTCGATTTATCTCAGAGACATAGCAGAAGTAAATGATTCATTCAAAGAGCAGGAAAGTTACGCCCGTTTGTATGGAAAGAATGTCATCACCTTGAATGTAAAGAAAAGGAGTGGCGAAAATCTGATTGATGCATCAGATAAAATCAATGCTTTGATCAAAGAGATGAAGGTCAATTCTCTGCCTAAAAATCTCAATATCACAGTAACAGGCGATCAATCAGATAGAACTCGAATTACTTTGCATGATCTGATTAATACCATCATCATTGGTTTTATTTTGGTAACCGTTATTTTGATGTTCTTTATGGGTATCACCAATGCTTTGTTTGTCGCATTATCAGTGCCTTTATCTATGTTCATTGCATTTATGGCAATGCCAGCCCTGGGGAGTTTAATGGGCTTCAGTTTTACCATGAACATGATGGTTTTGTTTTCTTTCCTCTTAGGACTTGGAATCGTTGTGGATGATGCAATTGTGGTGATAGAAAATACCCACCGGATTTTTGACAACGGAAAAGTTCCAATTAAACAGGCAGCTAAAATAGCAGCTGCTGAAGTGTTCTTGCCAGTTCTTTCTGGAACTTTAACGACTCTGGCTCCATTTGTTCCTCTTTTATTCTGGCCTGGTGTTATCGGTGAATTCATGTTCTTTTTACCAATGACATTGATCATTACACTCCTTGCTTCACTATTGGTTGCTTACATAATCAACCCTGTTTTTGCTGTAGATTTCATGAAGCCAGAAGATCATTCTATAAAGAAACCAAGCTTTGATAAAGGTGTAAGTAAAAATCTGCTTATTTTCTTAGGGTTTTCTATTCTTGGTTATTTAATAAATTTCGGGATTGGTAATCTGGTTGTTTTTGTCGGCTTACTTTATCTTCTCAATCATTTTTACCTGAATAATGTGATTCGGAATTTCCAAACAAATATCTGGCCGCGTGCACAAAATAAGTATGTTAGTATACTCAAATGGGCTTTATCATGGCCAAGAGCGATGATGTATGGCACAGTGGGCTTATTTATATTTACACTTATGCTGGTTTCGGTAGTGTCTCCCAAAATTGTATTTTTTCCAGCAGCTGATCCTAACTTCGTGTATGTCTATATTCAGTTACCGGTTGGTACAGATCAGGCCTACACCAATGAGGTAGTTAAAAAGATAGAGGATAAAGTTACTAAGGTAGTTGGAAGAGACAACAAGGATGTTTCTTCTATACTTTCTAATGTAACTATTGGCGTAACTGATCCGCAAAGTGAGGATCAGGGTCAATATTCAAATATGGGAAAGGTTACTGTGGCATTTGTGAGTTTTGGTAAACGTACTGGTGAAAGCACTTCAGTTTATCTTGATAGAATCAGAGAGGCAGTCAAGGGAATTCCAGACGCGGAGATCACCGTTGCTCAGGAACAATCTGGTCCACCAACTGCCAAGCCAATAAGTATTGAAATAACAGGGGATAACCTGGATACTTTAGTAAAAGTATCAGAAAACCTGCAGCAATACCTCGATAGTCGGCAGATTGCTGGTGTTGAAGAGCTAAAATCCGATTTTCAAAATAATAAGCCTGAAATTATTTTCGACATCAATCGGGAACGTGCTAACCGTGAAGGGATTTCCAGCGGTCAGATAGGTATGGATCTTCGGACTGCGATTTTTGGTAAGGAAGTCTCTAAATTTAGGGATGCCAATGCAGATTATGAGATAAATCTTAGGGCAAATGAAAGTCAGAGGAACAATATGGATGCTTTAAGGAATATGAAAGTGACCTACAGGGACATGGGTATGGGAGGTGTCATTAGACAGGTGCCGCTTTCTTCATTCGCATCCATAGATTATGTTAATACGTATGGAGGTATTAAACGTAAACAAGAAAAAAGAATAATTATTTTATCGTCTAATGTTCTGGGTGATTACAATCCTAATGAAGTTGTTGCAAATATCCAGGGTGAGATAGATCAGTTTAAATCTCCGCCAGGGGTTGAAGTTAAAATGGCAGGTGAACAGGAAGAACAACAGGAAACGATGCTGTTTTTGGGTACGGCTCTAATGATTTCATTGGGTCTTATTCTGATTATCTTGGTTACTCAGTTCAATTCAATTACTAAACCGCTGATTATTTTAAGTGAGATTCTATTTAGTATCATCGGAGTTTTATTAGGTGTAACCATTTTCGGAATGGAGATGTCTATTGTGATGTCGGGTGTTGGTATTATTGCTCTTGCAGGTATTGTAGTACGTAACGGTATTCTGCTTGTTGAGTTTACTGAATTAATGATGGAGCAGGGGATGGATGTTAAAGATGCAATCATTGAAGCCGGCAGAACCAGGATGACTCCAGTATTACTCACTGCTACAGCAACTATGTTAGGTTTAATTCCTCTTGCAGTGGGCTTGAATATGGATTTTGTTACTTTGTTTACTGAATTTGATGCAAATCTCTATTTTGGAGGTGATAACGTTGCATTTTGGGGACCACTATCCTGGACAATGATTTTTGGTTTGGGTTTCGCAACGTTCCTGACTCTAATTCTGGTTCCATGTATGTTATTACTTGGTGATTCAAATTCCAAACGAATTAAGGCCTTTTTTAAAAAGAATCCTCCGGTAGTGTAAGTTAATTTTAGAATTTATTAAACGAGTCATTTAATTATGGCTCGTTTTTTTTTAAATATTGACTGGAATTTGAATGATAAATAATTCTTCAGGAAGCTATTAAAAGAATATCAACCCTGGTTGTAGAAATTTAAACCAATGCTTAATCCTGCTTAGCGAAAAGGTTTTAAGGGCTCTCAGATATAAAATATATCAAGAAGACAACTGTTCAGAAATCGAATATAAATCAAACTGGATTTTTCTTTGATTTACTTAAACAAAAAAACCCTTCAGAAATTAATTCTGAAGGGTCAATTGTAATTTTAAGGTTAATTACTGAGCAGCAGCTGTATCAGCAGCAGCAGAATCAACAACAGCAGTAGTATCAACAACTGCAGTAGTGTCCATTGCAGGAACTGAATCAGTAGCAGCTTCTTCTGTCTTAGTTGAATTACAAGCAGCAACAGATAATGAGATAGCTAAAGCTAAAAAACCGAATTTGAAAGAATTTTTCATTGTTTTTGTTTTAATTTATTTATAAATAATTACTCTTAATACTCAATTACATAAAAGGTAACCCATCTTGCATAAAAAAAAATAAAAAAATAATTTCATATCATTGGGTTACAATTCTTACCAAAAATACATAAAAGGTAGACCATCTTGCATAAAAAAAATAAAAAAATAATTTCCTATCATTGGGTTACAATTCCCAATAAAAAGTATTAATAGTGAAAAAAGAGGATAATAGTTCAGTTCCGGCAGACAGTGAGATTGTATTAGGAATACTGAATGATTCAAAGGACACCCTTAACCGATTGTATACTTCTTATTTCCCAATGGTACTTCAATTAGTGCTTAAAAATAATGGGAATGAAGATGATGCTAAGGATTTATTTCAGGAATCAATTATTGTTCTTTATAACAAAGTTAAAGGTGGAAACTTCGAGCTGAACAGTAAGCTTAAAACTTTTTTATACTCTGTTTGTCGTAGATTATGGTTGAAACGTTTAAACGAGCAGAGCAAGACCATAAGGAACGTTCAAGACTTCTCCGAAATCATCGCTGTAGAGGATGATTTAGAAAAGCATGAAGAAAAAGACAGGCAGTTTGCAATAATGGAATCTTCCTTAAAACAGTTGGGAGAGCCTTGTAAAACTATAATTGAAGATTATTACATTCATAGCAGGTCGATGCAGGAGATCTGTGAGAAGTTTGGATATACCAATGCGGATAATGCCAAAACTCAAAAATATAAATGTCTGCAGCGTTTGAAAAAACTGTTTTTTCAAACCTAAATTGAAGAAGATGAAAAGTGATTTGGAATTGATTAATTTAATTGATGCTTATCTTAAGGGAGAGTTGTCAGGAACGGTTTTGTCTGATTTTGAGAAATTGAGAAAAGATGATCCATCATTTGATATCAAAGTTGTTGAACATCACAACTTTGTCTCAAGTTTATCTGAATATGGTAGCAGGATTAAGCTTGTATCAGAGATGAATACAATTCATGAGTCTCTAGATATTCAGGCTATAAAAAACGATGTAGCTCCCGAAGCTCCAAAATACAGGCGTCTCTGGAATAAATATCGTATCAACACTGCGATTGCAGCAAGTGTTGCTTTTATCGCTGTTTCAGCTACTTTGTTATCTACCGGCTATTTTTCAAAGTCTTTCTCAAATAATGTCAATTTGTTACGACGCGAAATCAATAACATGAAGCGTTCTCAAAATGCCCTTATTAAGAACATTAATGATAAACCTTCCAAAGGTCCTTCTGATCCTGGGGAGTTTGGAGGAACAGGGTTTGCACTTTCATCTAATGGATATGTAGTTACAAACTTTCACGTTGTTAAAGGTGCTGATTCAGTTTATGTTCAAAACTCTGATGGTGAAGCTTTTAAAGTTAAATTAATCTACATTGATCCTGCTTATGATCTTGCAGTTCTTCAAATATCAGATCCTTCCTTTGAGAATCTGGCAACACTTCCCTATACATTTAAAAAATCTGCTTCAGACGTAGGAGAGGATGTATTTACTATCGGTTTCCCAAGAGATGAACAGGTTTTAGGTAAAGGATATGTAAGTGCAAAAAATGGTTTTGCAGGTGATACTGTAGCCTATCAAGTTTCAATACCTGTTAATCCCGGGAACAGTGGTGGTCCGCTACTCGATAACAGAGGAAATGTTATCGGAATAATAAATGGAAAGCAAGCATTATTAGATGGAGCGGCTTTCGCAATAAAATCTTCCTATATCCTCAGGTCAATTGATGCAATTCCACAGGATTCACTTGACGAAAAGTTGGTTTTAAACAAAAGAAACTCTTTGGCAGGACTAAGTCGTAAAGATCAATTCAAGAAGCTTGAGCCATATATTTATATGGTAAAGGTTTATTAAAGGCTTTATTTGATAAATAAAATGCTGATTGAATTCTAATTTATTCAGCTTTTTTTATCGGTCTACTTCACCAAGTACAATATCAATAGATCCAAGTATAGCGATTAAATCCGCAATTAATATTCCTCTTGATATTTCGGGAAGAACAGATAAATTATTAAAACTCGGTCCGCGAGCTTTCACCCGTTTAGGGATTTCAGTTTTGCCGTCGCAAATAAAATAATAGCCGAGTTCACCTTTTGGGTTTTCCGCGCGGATATAGAAATCCTGCTCTTTTGGAATGATTTTTTTGGGAAGTTTGGCCCTAGGGTCAAATTCTGGACTTCTTTTTAATTCTTTTTGAAGTCTTTCAAGACATTGTTCAATAATTCTGATTGATTCCGCAATTTCTTCTGTCCGAATTTTATAACGATCCCAACAATCACCCATCTTTCCCATCTCACCTTTTCCAACAGGGATTTCAAACTCAAGTTCAGGATATACAGAATATTCATCAACACGTCGTAAATCCCATTTTAATCCTGAACCTCTTAGCATTGGTCCGGAGCAGCCATAATTAATTGCCACATCCAATGGAAGTACCCCAATACCTGCAGTTCTTCCAATAAATATCTGATTTTCTGTTAATAATTGATTTAATTCTGAGAGTTTTGGTTTGAAGTATTTAACAAATTCAGAACATCGTTCTTCAAACCCCACCGGTAAATCATAGAAAAGACCACCAACCCATATATAATTATAGAGCATTCTAGAGCCGGATGCCCATTCGAGCATATTCATTATATGCTCCCGATCACGAAAACACCATAAAAAAGGAGTGAAGGCACCAATGTCAATACCGTAGGTTCCAATGGCTATCAGATGTGAGCTAATACGGTTCAGTTCACAAACCAAAACTCTAATGTATTCCACTCTTTTTGGGATGTCTTTATCGATTCCCATCATGCGTTCAACACCCATTACAAAGGCATGGTCATTATTCATGGATGCCATGTAGTCCATTCTGTCTACAAATGGAATGATTTGCTGATAGGTAAGACTTTCACAATGTTTCTCAAAGCATCTGTGTAAGTATCCCATATGAGGAATCACTTCCTTCACAATCTCACCATCTGTGATTAGTTCAAGCCTTAAAACACCGTGAGTGGAAGGATGCTGCGGACCCATATTGATAATCATCTCCTCAGGCTTAAGACCTTCAGTTAATTGAGCATACCTGGACTTATTAATCTGCATGATGTATCTCTGTTATCTTTGGAATAAGCCTAGTTAATTTTTATTCCTTTATATTCTTCCGCTGCAAGGTAGTCTTTACGAAGTGGGTATCCCTCCCAATCATCAGGAAGTAGTATTCTTCTTAAATCAGGATGGCCTTCGAAATAAATTCCTAATAGATCATATGCTTCACGTTCATGCCATTCGGCTGTTCGCCAGATATTTGAAACACTTTGAAAAGAAGGCAACTGGCTGCTAGTTCTGTCATGAGCCCTTGATGTTTTAAGAACGAGTTGTTGCTTATGGGGTATTGAGGCAAGATGGTAGACAATTTCAAATTTATTTTTTTCAGGACCATGATCAACTCCGCTAAGGCAGGATAGAAAATCAAACCAGGTATTTTTATTGTCCCTCAATTCTTCACAAACCTGCACGATGGAATCAGGATTTATTTGCAAAGCAGGTTGCAAGCCGTTATTTTCAATTTCTACGATTACACCTTCACCAAATTTCTTTGTAAGAAGATTTTTTATTTCATCAAAATTCATGAGTAAAAATCAGGGTGCAAGCCTTACAATTTTCCAGCTGGTTTTATCAGCTTTTTTATAAACAATTCTGTCGTGTAGGCGGCTTCGTCGTCCTTGCCAGAATTCAATGACCTGAGGTTTTATCAAATAACCACCCCAAAATGCTGGTTTGGGAATTATTTTATTCTCATATCTGATTTGGGCCTCCTTCATATCCTTTTCAAGATTTTCACGGTTATCAATTTCCTGGCTTTGTGGAGAAATTAATGCACCAATTTGGCTTAGTTTCGGACGGCTTTGAAAATAACGATCAGAATCTTCTTTACTGAGTTTTTCTACAGTTCCCTCTATTCTTACCTGTCTTTCTAGTTCAGCCCAATGAAAAACAATCGCTACCACAGGGTTTTTTGACATTTCCTTACCCTTCGCACTAAGGTAATTGGTGTAAAACATAAACCCCCGCTCATCATATCCTTTTAATAATACAATTCTTGCACTTGGTTTGCGGTCAATACTGGTGGTAGCAAGAGTCATTGCATTAGGCTCATGAATACCTGAATTCATAGCTTCTTCGAACCATTTTCCAAATTGTTTGATAGGATCTTTATCTACATCCTTTTTGGATAATTTTTCAGAAATATATTCCTGACGAAGATTTTCAATTGTTTCTTTATTTACTGCCATTATGTTTTTATTCCGCTTTTTACAGGATGCTTATCTTTTTTACAAACTTAAGAAATGCAGTTTGTATTCTATCATTAAATGATTATTAGATATATATTGTAAATTTATAGACAGTGATTAATGTTAATTGAGTTATCATGCTAAGTCCGGTTTTACCTAAAAATGGAAGTCTGATAGTTTCAGAGCCATTTATGTCTGACCCTAATTTTAAAAGGTCTGTTGTTTTACTTACTGAATGTGAAGAGGCAGGGGCTGTTGGATTTATTTTAAATCAACCAAGTGATCTTCTTTTAAATGATTTGATCCCAGATATTAAAGGAACCGATTTTCCGGTTTACCTCGGAGGACCTGTAGCCACAGACACACTGCATTTTATTCATAATTGTTATGATAAATTAACAAGTGGAGTTATGATCAGAGAAGGAGTTTACTGGGGAGGTAATTTCGAAACCATAAAGATTCTTATTAATAATTATCAGCTAAACCCAAAAGAAATCAAATTTTTTGCCGGTTATTCCGGCTGGGATGCTGGCCAATTAAATAACGAGCTCGAGCAAAATTCATGGCTGGTAACCAATAAATATAACAATGAGGTGATTTTTGTTGAGAATGAAGAGAATTTATGGAAAGAAGTGGTCATAGGACTCGGACCAAGGTATGCTCACATTGCTAATTTTCCTGAAAATCCACAATGGAATTAAATAATTCTGTTATCAGTTGGCAGTTACCAGTTATCAGTTAGTAATATTGGGCAATTTTCAACCCGATAGCCATCGGGTCTCCATTCTCAAATATCAATTATTCTCCATTTCCCTCGCACTCTCCTCAACTTTTTGCTTAAGTTCTTCTTTATAATCTAGTAGTCTTTGAGATAGAACAGAATCTGATGTTCCCAAAATCTGTGCAGCAAGAATACCTGCATTCTTAGCAGCATTTAAAGCTACTGTTGCGACAGGAATTCCATTTGGCATCTGAAGTATGGAAAGGATTGAATCCCAACCGTCAATAGAATTACTCGATTTGACAGGAACTCCAATTACAGGCAGCTGAGTGATAGAAGCGACCATTCCGGGTAAATGTGCAGCCCCTCCTGCACCAGCAATAATCACTTTTAAGCCTCTTTTATGTGCTGATTTAGAATATTCAAACATTCGCTCAGGAGTACGATGGGCCGAAACAACAGTAATTTCAAATAAAACCCCCAACTCCTTTAGTACATCTGCTGCATCCTGCATAACACTAAGATCAGACTTGCTTCCCATAATAATTCCGACCTTTATTGATTCAGTTGCCATAGTTTATATTAATTGATATAAAACTGTATTTATTAAGTTTCTAAATTTAATTAAACTTTTACTTTGATTTTTTTCTGAACAAATCTTGCTTTTTCAATTGCTTTTTGTCTGTCATCATCCATAATCGTTATGTGTCCCATCTTTCGAAATGGTTTCGTAAATTTTTTCCCATATAAATGAATAAAAACTCCCTCAATCTCAAGTACTTCCTTTAAACCCTCATATTCTGCTACTCCTTCATATCCCTTTTCTCCAAGCAAATTGATCATTACTGAATTACTGATTGCCTTCGTGTCTCCAGGAGGCAAGTTAAATAATGCTCTTATCAATTGCTCATATTGAGAGGTGGTATTCCCCTCAATGCTTTGATGCCCGCTGTTATGAGGTCGGGGGGCAATTTCATTTACCAGAATATTGCCCTCTTTTGTAAGAAACATTTCAACTGCCAGAATCCCAATGATTTTTAGATCTTCGGCGATCTTTACTGCCAGCTGATCGGCTTTTTGAAGTATTTCAAAATCTAAAGAAGAAGGAGAAATAAGAAATTCAACTAAATTTGCCTCCTGATTGAATTCCATTTCCACACAAGGGAAGGTTTTTATATCACCATCTTCATTTCTTGAAACAATTACAGATAGTTCCTTTTCAAAATTTATGAGTTCTTCTATTAAACTGGGTTCTTCGAATGCTTTTTCAAGATCTGAAGTTGAATTGATTAATTTTACTCCACGGCCATCATACCCATCCCTCCGAAGCTTTTGTATGTAAGGAAATTTTAAATTAGCCGAAATCAGTTCACTTTTATCTCTAAAAAGCTGAAATTGAGCAGTTGGGATATTATTTTCTTTAAAAAATTGTTTTTGTATTCCTTTATCTTGAATAAGCCTGATTACCCTTGATTGAGGATAAACAGTTAAACCTTCTTTCTCTAGCTTTTCAAGTGCATCAACATTTACTTTTTCGATCTCAATGGTTAATACATCAACCTCTTTCCCGAAATTATAAACCGATTGAAAATCAGTTAATGAACCATTCACAAATTTTCTGCATAAATCCTTGCATGGCGCTTCTTTATCAGGATCCATTACATAGGTAGTGATGTTGTAATTGATCGATTCCTGAATTAGCATGCGTCCGAGCTGGCCGCCACCAAGTATTCCCAGCTTTAGATCTCCGTAAAATGCTTTCATATTGCTGCAAGTTTAGGAGAAATCTCTGAGATTTTACAATTTTCCATAGGTTTCATTTCTGGAAATGAAAAGTAAATTTTCATTTCAATATTAAATGGCTGGAATCAGCTGTTTAACAAGCTCTCCTGCTCAATCTTCTTTTGGAGCTCGAGGATTGCCCCAATAAGTGCTTCTGGCCTTGGTGGACATCCTTGTACGTATATATCAACTGGTATAATTCGGTCAACACCTTTTACTACATGATATCCATGTTGCCAGTAGGGGCCTCCGCAATTGGAACATGAACCCATAGAAATCACATATTTTGGTTCTGGCATTTGTTCATACAGTCTTTTAATGCGCTCTGCCATTTTAAAGGTTACTGTACCTGCAATAATAATAACATCTGATTGCCTAGGCGAAGGACGAGGAAATACTCCAAATCGATCCAGATCATAAGTAGATGCCATAGAGCCCATCATCTCAATAGCGCAGCAGGCTATACCAAAACTCATTGGCCAGAGGGATGATAATCTTGCCCAGTTGAGTAAATCGTCAACCTTAACAACGATTATTGAACCGGTATCACTTTTCATTTCTAAGCTCACAGCGTTGGTTTTTTAAATTTTGGTATGAATGCTGGTCTGCCTGATGAAACTGTAGGATTTAAAAGTGATTTGTCAGGAACCGGAATCATATTGTTAATAGTCAATGTCTTGGTTTGATATACTTCTTTATTTATTGCATCATATGCTGAAGACGGAATCTTTGAAGGTGAAATCGGAAGATTTTGCTGGGGTCTTATCCAATTCAGGTCGCCTTTTTTCCAAACATAAACCAAGCCAAACAGTAAAATGCCAATAAAAATGAACATTTCAATCAGACTTAACCATCCCCAGTTTGGATCGACATTGATTAGTTCCTGCCGACTAAAAACAGTAGCCCATGGAAAAATAAAGGCTAATTCAACATCGAAAAGTAAAAACACTAAGGCTATGACATAGAAACGTGAATTGAACTGTATCCAGGAATTACCTGTGGGTTCCTCACCGCATTCATAAGATGTCAATTTTTCGGGATTAGGATTTTTAGGAGCAACAAGTTTCCCTAAGAAAAAAATAAAAAGTACAATTAACACGCCCATGATGAGGTAGATAAATATCTTACCGAACTCGCTTAATTGTGAGGTTTCATCCATTAATCAAAATTAAGAATAATTGACCTAACAATTCAAATGCTTTAGTAATATTCAAATAATTATCATTAAATGTGGATAAGCTTTTTTTGAAATGAGAATAGATAGCATCAAATTCGCACATTAATTTGAGTATATGGCTTTGAATAAATTTAGAAAAATTGCTGATGAACTATCAGTGTCTGAAAAGCAGGTAAAAATAACAATAGAGCTTCTTGATGAAGGTGGAACAGTGCCTTTTATCGCCAGATACCGTAAGGAAGCAACAGGTAGCCTTGACGAGGTTCAAATTGCAGCCATTCGTGATAGAAAGCAGCAGCTCGAGGAGCTTGATAAGCGCAAGGAAGCGATTTTAAAATCGATGATCGAATTGGAGAAGTTAACTCCCGAGCTCGAAAAGCAAATTATAGAAGCCGAAACCATGACGATCTTAGAGGATATTTATCTGCCATTTAAGCCAAAAAGAAAGACCAAAGCTTCTGTTGCCAAAGAAAAGGGATTACAGGGACTGGCGGATTTTATCATGATTCAGAACTCAGATGATCTGTACAGAGAGGCCTTGAAGTATGTTAATGTTGATTTGGGTGTATCGAACGCTGAAGAAGCGCTGAGTGGTGCAAGGGATATTCTTGCTGAGTTTATGTCAGAACAGCCTGAACTTCGAGGCAAAATGCGAGAACTATTTGTTCAGGCTGGCACTTTTCATTCTAAACTGATTAAAGGAAAGGATACCGAAGGTCAGAAATACAAAGATTATTTCGACTGGTCAGAACCTGTAAAAACCGCTCCTTCCCATCGTATATTGGCATTAAGAAGAGCCGAAAAAGAAATTATCCTGACTTTGGATATTGAAGTTCCTGAAGACAATGCAATCAGAATTCTTGAAGACTTCTATGTTAAGGGTTCCAATCCATCTTCCATGCAGGTTCAGCAAGCGGCTTTAGATGCTTTTAAACGTTTGATCAAACCTTCAATGGAAACAGAGATTCGCTTGTTAACCAAAAAGCAGGCAGATACTGAAGCAATCAGGGTTTTTGCTGACAACGCCCGCCAATTGTTGTTAGCCGCACCTGTCGGGCAAAAACGAATTATGGCGATTGATCCAGGTTTTAGAACCGGATGTAAGCTTGTTTGCCTTGATAATCAGGGACAGTTAGTTGATAACACAAATATTTACCCCCATAATGGAACTGAGGCTGCTAAGGAATCCGCAAAAACTATAAAATTTTTGGTCGATAAGTATAGTATTGAAGCCATTGCAATTGGGAATGGTACTGCAGGTAGAGAAACAGAAACTTTTGTTAAATCACTTCAATTAACTGATATAGTTATAGTTATGGTTAATGAAAGCGGGGCTTCTATTTATTCAGCATCGGATGTAGCAAGGGAGGAGTTTCCGGATAAGGACATCACTGTAAGGGGTGCTGTTTCTATTGGACGTCGTTTAATGGATCCTTTAGCAGAGCTCGTCAAGATTGATCCAAAGTCAATTGGAGTTGGACAATATCAGCATGATGTAGACCAGAATCAATTACAAAGTTCACTGGATGATACTGTTATTAGTTGTGTAAATTCAATCGGTGTTGAATTAAATACTGCTTCAAAACAAATTCTAGCTTACATTTCGGGTCTTGGTCCGCAACTGGCACAAAACATTGTAGATTACCGAAATAAGAATGGTGCTTTTAAAAGAAGATCTGAACTGAGGCAAGTTCCAAGGCTTGGAGATAAGGCATTTGAGCAGGCAGCGGGCTTTTTACGTATCAGGAATGCTGAACATCCACTAGATAGTAGCGCGGTTCATCCTGAACGCTATGCTCTTGTTGAACAAATGGCTAAAGATTTGGACTGTAAGGTTGAAGAACTGATGAAAGATGAACAGTTTCGTCAAAAAATTAAATTGCAGAGTTACGTTAGTGAAACTATCGGACTACCAACTCTGAACGATATTTTGAAGGAATTGGCAAAACCAGGACTTGACCCCAGGGAACAATTTGAAACTTTTAGCTTTTCAGAGGGAATAAATTCCATTAATGATCTTCATGTCGGCATGAATTTGCCTGGAATCATTACGAATATTACCGCGTTTGGCGCTTTTGTTGATATTGGTGTACATCAGGATGGATTAGTTCACTTAAGTCAGATGGCTGATAAATTCATTAAAGATCCAAATGAAGTGGTCAAAGTAAGTCAGAAAGTGATGGTCAGGGTAACCGAGGTAGATGTAAATAGAAAGCGTATTGCACTTTCAATGAAATCAGAGAAAAAGCCGGAACCAAGACCAAAACAGAATTACAACCCTACTCCAAAACAATCAACTGTAAATTTTGTTAAAAAGCCCAGCGAGAAGGAAGCTGAGCCAGAAACCGATATAGCAATTAAGCTTGCTGCCTTAAAGAATAAGTTTTCCTGAGGATAAGCCTTTATATTTAAACCCTAAATGAGAATGGGAGATAATTTTGATGCTGTAATTATTGGTGGGGGCGCCTGCGGACTTATGTGCGCCGTTCAGGCGGGATATCTAGGCAAAAGAACTCTGATTCTTGAGAAAACTGAGAAAGTTGGTGCTAAAATTTTGATTTCAGGTGGTGGACGCTGTAATTACGCGAATTTATTTGCTTCTGAATCCAATTTTATTTCCGGAAATCCACATTTCTGCAAATCTGCCTTTTCGCAGTTTACCGTAGATGATACGATCAGCTTTTTTGAGGCAAATGGTATTTTAGGAAATGAAAAAACTCTTGGCCAGTTATTTCCAGTTAGCAATAATGCAAAGGATATTGTACGAGTTTTTGAATCGCTTTGTGCTGACCTTGATCAGCAGATCATTTGCAATGCAGATGTTAAGGAGGTTTTGAAAATGGAGGAAGGTGATTTTAAAATTAGTTATTCCAGAGCTGGAAAATTAAAGGAAATCAGGGTGCCAAATGTAGTGATCGCAAGTGGCGGACTACCAATTCAGAAAATGGGTGCTACAGATTTTGGTCTTAAGGTTGCAAGGCAATTCGGACTAAAGCTCACCGATACAGCTCCTGCATTAGTGCCGCTTACGATTACTGGTAAAGATGCAGAATGGTACGCCTTACTCTCAGGGAACACGATATTCAGCAGGGTTTCGAATGAACGCATAAGTTTTGAAGAAAACATATTGTTTACCCACTGGGGTCTTAGCGGACCTGCAATCCTTCAGATTTCTTCCTATTGGCGACCGGGTGAACATATTTCGATCGATCTTTTACCGCATGATAAGATTTCAGAACTTATTCAAACCCAAAAGTTGATCAATGGCCGTAAAACCCTTTCAGGATTATTAGCTGATCTATTCACGAAAAAATTTTCAGATGCACTCTCAAAATTTTTACCCGTCGAAAAGAATCTGGCATCCTTAACCAAAGAAGATATTCTGAAAATTGATCAATATATTCATCATTTTGATGTTAAACCTGCAGGCGACAAAGGCTATGATAAGGCTGAAGTTATGAGGGGTGGAGTAGCAACTGATGAACTATCCTCAAAAACACTGGAGGCTAAAAAAGTACCGGGATTGTTCTTTGGCGGTGAATGTGTTGATGTAACCGGATGGCTGGGTGGATATAATTTTCAATGGGCCTGGTCGGCTGGTTATGTAATTGCGCAAAATATTTAAAAAAAAAACGCTGACAGGGTTAAAAACCCTGTCAGCGTTTAAGCTCAGCGCTTAATCACATTCAGGATGCGTGAAAGTATATGTTTCAATATTTCCCTGTGGAATAGTAAAGCTTTCTGACTTGTTCATTTGCCACCAAAAGAGGTTGCGCGCTTTTTCACGACTGATTGTCTCATTCATGGTCTCCGTGTCATAAACACGGCCATTGATAATTACATAGTTAATTTTTTCAGTATTTCTTATATCATCCAATGGATTGGCATCTAAAATTAACATATCTGCCAGTTTTCCAGTCTCCAATGAGCCAAGTTCCTTTGCCATACCAAGATGCTGAGCACCATTTAAAGTGGCACTTCTGATGGCTTGTAATGAAGACATTCCTCCTTGAGCGAACATCCAGAGTTCCCAATGAGCCCCCAAACCCTGGACCTGCCCATGTGCTCCTAGGTTAACTTTAGTTCCCCCATCAGATAATTCTTTAGCAACTCGGGCTACTTTAATATGCCCATAATCAGCAAATTCTGAAGTTGTTCTTCTTCTTGCCCTTGAGTCTATAACATACTTAGGAGTATAATTTAAGAGTCTTTCATTTTCCCAAACATTGGTTCGGTCGTACCAGTAGTTTTCGCCCGATTGAGAACCATAACTTACAATAAGAGTAGGGGTGTAGGATGTAGTACTTTTATTCCATAATGCTTTAACGTCTTTGTATAATGGAACAAGTGGGACATTGTGTTCTAGACTGGTATGACCATCCTGTATATGCGTTAAATTATGAAAGAAGGTAGATCCGCCTTCAGGAACGACCTCCAGTTGCAATTCCCTTGCCGCCTGTATTATTTGTTGCCGCTGATCTCTTCTTGGTTGGTTATAAGATTTTACAGAAAATGCACCAACAGCTTTCATTCTTCTCAAGGCAGACCTCGCATCATCCAGACTATTAACAACTGTTTTGAAATCACCATCAGCACCATATAAAATGGTTCCTGTTGAATATATTCTTGGTCCGACAATCTCACCCGTTCTAACCATTTCGGCCTGACTGAAAACCATTTCTGTATTTGCTGAAGGATCATGTGTTGTAGTGACTCCAAAGGCTAGATTTGCGTAATAGCTCCAAGATTGTTGCGGACTAACCCCGTCAGAACTTGATCTTAAATGACTGTGTACATCAATAATACCAGGCATAATGGTCTTGCCACTCGCATTGATGATTTTGGCACCTTCAGGTAAGCTTACATTTGTTCCAATTGCTGTAATTCTGTTTTGATCGATAATTATTGTACCATTTTCTATGACTTCATCACCTTTCATCGTGATGATCCTTGCGTTCGTTATTGCAATTTTCCCTTCCGGCAAGTCAGATTTTAACCGCAAATCAATATCTAATCCAAGCGTATCAGCTTTGCCGGTCTTTTCTGCACTACCTAAAAAACTGAAAGAACTGTAAATATCCTTTGAAAAATATTTAGGGCCTAAGGTCCAGTTTAATCGTTTTGAGTCTTTGCTCCAGTGTATATAGGTTCCGGCATCCTTACTCACTTTGGTAAGTGGGAGAGATTTGTTGTTGGATGATAGGTCAAGTGATACCCCCGCATTTGCAAACGGAGTGATATAAACATTAAATAGTTCAGTAAAGGCAATCCATTTACCATCAGGACTCGGGCAAAAGGCATTTGCATAAGTTGATGTATAATGAGTTCTGATGTTAGCCCCATTCAAATCTGTACTTTTTAATGCCTTTTTATTTGCCTCAGTACTCTGGAAAAAAATTCTGTTGTCGGTGGTATCGAAACTTGGTCTTATGCCACTTTTAAGTATTAAGCTGGCAGTTCCTCCGTTTGAAGGTATGATATAGATTCCCGGATTCTTCCCAAATGAATAGCCAAGGACATCATTTCCTACCCCCTTTGTATAGACAATTTTATCGCCCTTATTAGAGAATTTCGGGCCATAATAAAAACCTTTTTCAGTGCTAAGTTTTAAAAATGAAGAGTCTGCAATATTGTACTTCATAATAGAACCCCGGTTTTCATCTGACCAGCTTACATATACTAATGATTTACCATCCGGACTAAATTCAGGTTCAAATTCAAACTCATTTCCTTTTGAGATTCGTGTGGGTTTTCCATTTGGAAGTTCTTTCAGATAAATATACCCTGCTGCATTAAATGCAATTTTTGTTCCGTCAGGTGATGTACTTAATTGTCTTATCATCTTCGCGAAAAATTCATCTTCATACACCTTTTGTTCAAAGTGAAGAGCATCGGTAATGGTTTGGTTTACACTAACTTCAAATGGTATTTCAGATAAGTATTGAGTCAATACCTCAAGCTTTCTAATCTTTCCCTGAGCATAAAAAATAATCTCTCTGCTATCCGGTGTCCATGCAAAATTTGGATAAAGTCCAAAAATTGCCCATGCTTCCTGCTGATCATGCGTGAGTTCATTATAAACAGACCATTCTTCACCTGTTTGAAGGTCTTGTATAAATAACTCTGAATTCAATCGCACTCTCTTTACAAATGCCAAAAATTTACCATCAGGTGAGATTTGAGGACGCATTGCACCTCCGCCTCCGCCGGCAACAGTTTCTATTTCACCATTTTCGCGATTCAGTCTTCGGATATTGTAAATTTCGCCATTAGGATCTTTATTGTATTGAAAAAAAGGACCAGGACTCACATCTTCTGAGAAGTAAATATATTTGCCATCAGGCGAAACTTCAGGTTCTCCTGCATCTTGTTGGTCATTTTTCCTTTTAGTTAACTGGACGCCTTCGCCACCTCCGGATATATGATACATCCACATTTCTCCGGCCCCAAGTGATCTACTGCTTGTGAAATGTTTCCTGGCTATCAAATATTCACTGTCAGGAGTCCAAACCGCATTGTTTAATAATCGGAATGTTTCTTTGGTTATTGCTCTTTTGCCGCTACCATCAGTATTCATGATCCAAATATTATCACCACCCTCCTTATCACTCGTATAGGAGATATATTTGCCGTTCGGACTAAATCTCGGCTGTACTTCTGATGCCATACCACCCGCTAATAAGGTTGCCTTGCCTCCAGTAACCGGCATTCTGTAAATATCGCCGAGTAAATCAAAAACTATTACTTGGCCATCCGGACTAAGGTCAAGGTTCATCCATGTGCCTTCTGTGGTTTGAAAATTTAATGTTTTTGAAGGCCCTAAAGGCTTTTCAATATTCCATTTGGAATTTTGTTGTGCAAATAGTTGACCTGCGCCTAAAACTATAAAAATGACAATTATTGCTTTCTTCATGTAATTTATCTATTGATGCTCAAATTTAGTAAATATTCATAGTTTTGAATCTAACGCAAATCACAAAGAGTTTATTTGATTTTATTCTGATAATTTACTCAGCCCAAACAAATAAGAATGACCATTCACTCTATACTGCTTAAGTACTGGGGCTTTTCAGTGTTCAGGCCATTGCAGGAAGATATTATTCAGTCTGTTCTGGAAGGGAAAGACACGCTAGCTTTAATGCCTACCGGTGGTGGAAAATCACTTTGTTTTCAGATTCCGGCATTATTGAATCCGGGTATTTGTATAGTCGTTTCACCGCTAATTGCACTGATGAAAGATCAGGTTGAGAATCTTAAAGAAAAAGGTATAAAAGCAATTGCTATAATTTCTGGAATGGGCAAAAGGGAGGTTGATATTGCACTGGATAATTGCATATATGGAGATATCAAGTTTCTTTACCTTTCACCAGAAAGACTATTATCAGAACTGGTTAAAGAGCGTATCAGACATATGAAAGTAAATCTGATTGCCATAGATGAAGCGCATTGTATATCACAATGGGGTTATGATTTCAGACCGCCCTATCTTCGTCTAACTGAATTAAGGGAAATTCATCCCGGTATTCCGGTGCTTGCACTCACAGCAACAGCTACAGAACGGGTGACACGCGATATTCAGGTCAAACTCAATTTTCAAGCTGGGCAGGTATTTAGGAAATCATTTGAACGGTTAAATCTTAGTTATTTGGTTTATAATGAAGATAATAAGCTTAGAAAACTGATTTCAATAGTAAAAAATGTTAAAGGATCAGGAATCGTTTATGTTCGAAATAGAGGCGAAACACAAGAAATTGCCAGGCTTTTGAATCTGGAAGGTATCAGTAGTGATTTTTATCACGCAGGTTTGGATACTCCCTTACGAATGAAAAAGCAAACTGCCTGGAAGAATTCAGAGATCAGGATTATCATTGCAACCAATGCATTTGGTATGGGTATTGATAAGGCAGATGTTCGTTTTGTCATTCATCTGGATCTGCCTGAAAGCCTTGAAGCCTATTACCAGGAAGCTGGTAGGGGAGGTCGAGATGAGAAAAAGTCATATGCTGTATTACTTTATAATAATTCAGATAAAGTAATGATAAACAGAAGATTAGATCAGCAATATCCTTCAATTGAAGAAATTAAGCAGATCTATCATCACCTTGGCAATTATTATCAGCTTGCTTATGGGGCAGGTGAAGGACTTTCTTTGGAATTTGATCTCGCAGATTTTTGTAGCAGATTCAAACTCGATCCTGTAAGAACAATACATGCATTTAAATTTCTTGAGCATAATGAATACGTAGCCCTGAGTGAAACCGTCTTTTTACCTTCAAGAGTACAAGTTCTTACGTCACATGAAGATCTTTATCGTTTTCAGGTTGGGCAACCTGCTTACGATCATTTTGTTAAGGTTCTGTTAAGGTCATATGCAGGTATTTTTGAGCAGTTGGTAGGAATAAAAGAAACCGATCTTGCTAAAAGGGTTGGAATAAGCAGAAGTGAAACGGTGCAAATACTCAGTAAATTAAATGAGCTCCAGATCATTAATTACATCAAGCAAACTGATAAACCTCATATTGTTTATACTAAGCCTCGCGCCGATTCTCAGCATCTATATATCGACAGAAAATATCATACTGATCGTTATCAGATTCATAAATCACAGGTTGAAGCAGTACTTGCCTATGCTGAAAATCATAAATGTAGAAGTCAGCAATTACTCAACTATTTCAATGAAACTCATGCAAAGGAATGTGGGGTATGTGATGTCTGTATAGCTAATAAAAAGTTGATAAAAAATGATGGCCTAACTAATGAAATAATCAAAGAAGTTTTGAATGAATTAATTAAGAATCCGTTACATCTAGACCAGCTAATGGAAGCCATAACTTCAGGTGATGTGAATGAAAGACTTAAAGTTATCAGAATGCTTCTTGATGCCGGAACAATAAATGTAAATGGGGAATTTTACTATTTGAAAGGTTGATTGGCTTACTTATGATTTGAATAAACCTCTTGCTGCCTAATCATTACGTTTTATATAATTAATTAAATGAATAGGAGAAATTTATCATTTTATTCAATTAGTTCTTATTGGATTCTGATTTAATAAATTTCGCTCAAAGTAAATTAATTATTAATTTGAACCTTTTGTTAGATTAACAATAGGCAAAGTTGGACTTTATCTGATTATTTGCTATAAATTCAGAAAATGCGAAATAATAAAGAGACTATTAAGGCTTGGGCGATGTTCGACTGGTCTAACTCTGCTTATAATCTGGTCATTACCTCTACAATTTTCCCAGCATATTACACTATTATAACCACTACCGAAGAGTTTGGGGATAAGGTAACATTTTTTGGAAGGACCTTCACGAACACGGCTCTATCAAATTATGCGCTTTCAATGGCCTATTTAATTATGGCTTTATTATTACCTGTTTTATCTTCTATTGCGGATTTCAGAGGCAATAAGAATACTTTCATGAAAGTATTCACCTATCTGGGAAGTATATCTTGTGCCTGCTTATTTTTCTTTAAACTAGAAACACTTGAATTCGGTATTATCTGTTTTATGTTGGCCGCTATTGGGTATATAGGTGGAGTAATGTTTAATAATTCCTATCTACCCGAAATTGCGACAATAGATCAGCAGGATCGAGTGAGTGCCAAAGGGTTTGTATATGGTTATGTTGGGAGTGTTATTCTGCAGGTAATTTGCTTTATTTTTGTGCTTAAACCGGAACTTTTTGGAATAACTGATCCCTCATTGCCTGCGCGCTTGTCCTTTCTTTTAGTTGGTATTTGGTGGATAACTTTTGCTCAGGTACCATTTAAAAAGTTACCTGCCGGAAATCCTAATTACGATAAAATATCAAAAAGTACAGTTAAAAATGGATTTCAGGAACTCATAAAAGTATGGAATCAGCTCAAAACCATGGTTCTTTTAAAAAGATTTCTATTCGCATTCTTTTTTTATTCGATGGGAGTACAAACGATCATGCTTGTTGCTGCGGGATTTGGGGAAAAAGTATTGAAGCTGGGTACCTCAAAATTAATTGCTATTATTCTTATTATTCAATTGGTTGCAATTTTCGGCGCTTTGATAATGTCAATTTTTGCTAAGAAATATGGCAATATTCAGGTAATTATAGCTGTTCTTTTTGTTTGGATTGGGGTGTGTATTGCAGCTTATTATATTCAGAATGAAACAGAGTTTTATATTGTTGCAGCTGTAGTGGGTTTAGTAATGGGGGGGATACAATCTATATCCAGATCTACTTATTCTAAATTTTTACCTCAAAATACTCCTGATACTGCATCATTTTTTAGTTTTTATGATGTAACTGAAAAAATCGCAATTGTTATTGGTCTTTTCAGTTTTGCTTATATCGAAGAACTTACCGGTAGTATGCGTAATTCTGCAGTAAGCCTGGCAGGATTTTTTATTTGTGCTTTAATGATTTTGTTCTCTATCTTTTTTAAAAAATCAGAAAAATCAGATAGTTTGCCTTCTATATAGTTATTTTTCGGAATTTAGCACCTTTCTCTTCCTCCGCATAAAACTGTTTTAAGAATATGAATGTTGAATTATTTATTCCCTGCTTTATTGATCAGCTTTATCCTCAGACTGCCTTTAACACCATTAAGATTCTTGAGAAGGCCGGATGTAGGGTGAAGTATAATGCTGAACAAACCTGTTGTGGTCAGCCGGCTTATAATGCAGGTTTTTGGGAAGAGGCTAAAGTAGTAGGAGCAAAATTTCTGAATGATTTTACCGAGAATACATATATCGTTTCCCCATCTGCATCGTGCACAGGTATGGTGAAAAATTCATTTAATGACCTTTTTACTAATACTGCAGTTCATAACAAATGCCGTTCTATTCAAAATAACATTCATGAGCTATCAGATTTTTTGGTCAATATTTTAAACAAGGATTATTTTGGATCAGAATTAGATGGCAGGGCCGTTTATCATGATTCATGCTCAGGTCTGAGAGAATGTAATATTAAATCAGAACCTAGACAATTGCTAAGCAAGGTTCATGGTCTTGATCTTGTTGAAATGAAGGATACAGATGTTTGCTGTGGTTTTGGAGGCACTTTTGCTGTTAAATTTGATTCGATTTCTAGCGCTATGGCAGAGCAGAAGATTAATAATGCCTTGGAAATGGAGGCAGATTATATTATTTCAACTGATTCTTCTTGTTTGATCAACCTTCAGGCTTATATAGACCAACATAAGCTTAAGATAAAAACCATGCATATTGCAGATGTTCTTGCAAGTGGATGGGGAAATGTATGATTTGATGGTGTTAAACATTATTTAATCCAATCAATAAATCAGGTTAATTTTTTTTTCTTCGAGCGCTACTATTGATTAGCATTGCGGCGCTATTCAGCGATGTGGCTTTAGCGTTCATTTCTGTTTGCCTAAATCAGGTATCCCGAAATTTTATTTGTTTTACAAGCTCAATCATTTGATTCTGCATGAAATTCACTCAAAATATCCTATTTTTGCTTTTGAATTGAAGATCACTTTGTAGGTGATCATTTGAATTTTTTAAATCACAACATATAAATCATTTTGTAGATGATCAAGATCACTCTTCCTGATGGTTCTGTTCGGGAATATGAGCAGGGAACCTCAGCAAATCAAATTGCACTTTCAATTTCCGAAGGATTAGCCAGAAATGTTCTAGCCGCAGAGGTTAACGGACAAGTATGGGATTCAAGTCGGCCGATAGAATCAGATTCAACTGTAAAATTACTTACCTGGAATGATCAGAATGGGAAAGCTACTTTTTGGCATTCATCAGCACATTTAATGGCAGAGGCTTTGGAATCATTGTATCCAGGTACCAAGTTTGGAATTGGCCCGGCAATCGAAACCGGGTTTTACTATGATGTGGATTTTGGAGATCGGGAATTTTCATCGGATGATTTTAAGCAGATTGAAGATAAAATAATCGAGCTCGCAAAACAAAAATCTGACTTTTCAAGACAATCAATCTCCAAAGCAGATGCAGTTAAATATTTTACAGAAAAAGATGATGAATACAAGCTAGATCTATTAAAAGACCTTAGCGATGGTTCGATTACTTTTTATACTCAGGGAAATTTTACAGATCTCTGCCGCGGACCACATATTCCGAATACAGGATTTATTAAAGCGGTTAAGCTCATGAATGTGGCTGGAGCTTACTGGAGAGGGGATGAGAGTAGAAAGCAATTGACCCGTATTTATGGTGTTACCTATCCCAAACAAAGTGAGCTGACTGATTATCTTCATATGATCGAGGAAGCAAAAAAGCGCGACCACCGTAAACTGGGTAAAGAGCTTGAGTTATTTGCTTTTTCAGAAAAAGTTGGCATGGGATTACCTTTATGGCTTCCAAAGGGTACCGCACTAAGAGAGAAGCTTGTCAATTTTCTTCAAAGGGCACAGGTTAAATCAGGTTATGAGCAGGTAATTACCCCGCATATTGGCC
>JBIIRT010000070.1:0-13864 GCA_044341405.1 Daejeonella sp.
GAGGTCTGCTGATATATTTCCACCAGGGAAAATCTGGACCACCAACCCATGGCCATTTTTGAATGTAAATAGTATTACTTCCTAACTTTTCGACGCTACTTTGAATATTATTTCTGAGTGTATCTACTGCAGAAAAAACACCAACAATAGTCATTATGCCGATCGTTATTCCCAATAATGACAGGATGGTTCTGAGCTTATTCTGGCGAAGTGCCTCATATGCAAAGAGGAAGCTCTCCTTTAAAAGTTTGAGAAATATCATATATCAGTTTAGACCAAATTTAATTAAAAACGTTACAGCTTTATCATTTTTTAAACATATAATACGATATCATGCAAAAATCTGCAAACCAGGCATTAAATTTGTACTTTTATTTAGCTAAATTTGCGCCCTTAAATCTTTTAAACATCATTATGAAATTATCTCAGTTCAAATTTGATTTACCTGACTCCTTGATCGCCCATAACCCTGCTGAAACTCGTGATGAGGCAAGATTAATGGTATTAGACAGAAAAACCGGAGCAATTGAACACAAAATATTTAAAGATATTTTAGGGTATTTTGAAGAGAAAGATGTGATGATCATAAATAATACAAAAGTGTTCCCGGCGCGACTTTATGGAAATAAAGAAAAGACCGGTGCCACTATAGAGGTTTTTCTTCTTCGTGAGTTAAATCGTGAATTGCGTCTTTGGGATGTATTAGTAGATCCTGCCCGCAAGATCAGAGTAGGTAATAAACTTTATTTTGGCGATGACGACCTGCTTGTGGCGGAAGTTGTTGATAATACTACTTCACGCGGAAGGACCATTCGTTTTCTTTTTGATGGTACTGATGAGGAGTTTCGTAGAAATATTGAAATTCTGGGTGAAACCCCACTTCCAAAATACATCAAGCGTAAGGCAACTGCTGAGGATAAAGAACGTTACCAGACTATATTTGCAAAAAACGAAGGTGCAGTTGCGGCTCCAACGGCAGGCCTGCATTTTAGCCGCGAATTAATGAAGCGTCTTGAATTAAAAGGAATAGATTTTGCAGAAATTACTCTTCATGTCGGTTTAGGAACATTTAGATCAGTTGAAGTTGAAGATTTGACTAAACATAAAATGGATTCTGAACAATTCATCATTACTCAAAAAGATGCTGATCTTGTAAATAGAGCAATTTTGGATAAGCGTAAGGTATGCGCTATTGGGACCACCTCAATGCGTTCAATAGAATCTGCTGTTTCAGCTGGCAAAGAGTTAAAAGCTGCCAACGACTGGACTAGTAAATTCATTTTTCCACCCTATGATTTTAGTATTGCCAATTGTATGGTTACTAACTTTCATACTCCTGAATCAACATTACTAATGATGATAGCTGCTTTTGGTGGTTATGAAAACGTGATGCACGCTTATGAAGTTGCTGTTAAAGAAAAATATCGTTTCTATAGCTATGGAGACGCCATGTTGATCATTTAATTTGCAATAATACCATAGAACATATCCACATTTCCAACTCTCTTCGTTTTTATTTGATAAGAGATGGTTTTAGTATATTGAGATTTGAAATACTTTGCAATCATTGTTGGCGGAGGTTCTGGCTCCAGAATGCTTTCAGAAGTCCCAAAACAGTTTATGCTGCTTAGGGGTCGCCCCGTTTTGATGCATACAATAGAGGCTTTCAACAAATCTGATTATAACCCAGAAATCATCGTCGTGCTAAATGTCGATTTCCATCAGTATTGGGAAAATCTTTGCTTGCTCCACAATTTTTCTATCCCACATAAACTTGTTAAAGGCGGTACTCAACGATTTGATTCCGTAAAAAATGGAATAAAAGCAATCCAAACAAAAGCTATTGTTGCCATTCATGATGCAGTAAGACCACTATTAAGTAAACAACTCATTGACCGCACATTCGAAGAAGCAGAGCGATCAGGTAATGCTGTGGCAGCAATAAAAAGCCGGGATTCAGTCAGACAGAATACAGGAACTCACACTATTCCTCTTGATAGAGAGGAGATTTACCTTATTCAGACTCCCCAAACCTTTAGTTCTGAAATATTAAAGAAAGCGTATACTCAAGAATATAGAAATGAATTTACTGATGACGCCTCTGTTGCAGAAAAAATAGGAATAAAAATTAACCTGATTGATGGAGAAACCAGAAATTTCAAGATCACCTTTCCAGAAGATATCAGATTAGCAGAAATTTATTTAGATCCCTGATTTATTTGCTCCCATAGGTGTCAAAACGGGCACAAGTAATGGTTGATTATATAGATCCTCCCCTAATTACTCGCAGTAAAATCGCAACAATTGCAATTACTAAAAGTACATGTATAAGATTGCCTCCAAAAGGAGAGATAAATGCGCCGAATATCCAAAGGACAACCAAAATAACAGCAATCAGATAAAGTAAATTTCCCATAGCTTTAAGATTTAGCGAATGGTTCATATCATTGAACCAGAAGATACCAAATCATAACGCAAAATTATTGTAGTTATTGCTGTTAAAAAACAATAAAGCCCTGATTTACAGGGCTTTATTTAATATTCATCTTCATTAAAGAAGAAATCATCTTTAGTTGGATAATCCGGCCAAATTTCTTCAATATTCTCATAGGGCTCTCCATCATCTTCAAGAGCCTGAAGATTCTCTATAACCTCAACAGGAGCACCTGAACGAATTGCATAATCAATAAGTTCATCTTTAGTTGCCGGCCACGGTGCGTCTTCTAAATGAGACGCTAATTCTAATGTCCAATACATATTTCTTAGAATTTGATTTACACTAATTTTTGCAAAAATATAACAATTTAAATAAGAATATCAATTATTTCATAACATGTGTTTTATACCCTCGGAAGCCATTGATTTTCAGGCATATTGATGTCAAAACATAACTTTCTGCCAAGTACAAAAAGGTAATCACTAAGCCTGTTTAAATAAACGATAACTTTATCATCAACAAAACTTTCTGATTTAAGATGTACAATTATCCGTTCTGCCCTTCTACATACACATCTTGAAATATGACAGAATGAAACAGCCGTACTACCTCCTGGTAAAATAAAGTGCTTTAGTTCAGGAAGTGTTTTATTCATTTCATCAATCTCATCTTCTAGCAAGCTAATATCTGATAAATGAAGGTCGGGAATCTTCATCCTTGATTTATCCGGGTCGGACGCAAGGGAAGCTCCAATTGTAAATAATCTGTCCTGTATTTCTTTCAATATATCCTTGTGGGCAGAATGGATATCGTGATCCCTGATCATGCCTATATATGAATTAAGCTCATCTACAGTACCGTAACTTTCAATCCTCAGGTCATATTTGGGAACCCGGGTGCCACCAATTAATGATGTAAGTCCCTCATCTCCCGTTTTAGTATAAATTTTCATTCAAGTTCAATCAATTATAGAAGGAGCTAATATAAGCTACTCTATTGTCACAATAAAGCTATATTAAGAATTATCTGGATACTATTTTATGATGATTATCAACTTGTAATCAATCTTGATTTGACCTAAAACTTACAACCTACAACTTATAACTTATAACTTAAAACCTACAACTTAAAACCCTACTTTATCCTCTCAAAATCAGATCCTTTATCATTCATATCAGCCAGGCGCGGAGACACCGATTTAACATTTGGATTTAGGTAATCTTTCTCAATCAATCCATCCCGCATCCGTACAATCCGGTGGGCATGCTGTGCAATATCTTCTTCGTGAGTTACAAGTATAATTGTATTTCCTTTAGAGTGAATCTCTTCCAGTAAACCCATAATTTCAACCGAGGTCTTGGTATCAAGGTTACCAGTTGGCTCATCAGCCAGAATTATTGAGGGATTATTTACCAATGCACGAGCAACTGCCACACGCTGACGTTGTCCACCAGAAAGTTCGTTTGGCTTGTGATGAACCCTGTTTCCTAATCCCACACTTTCCAGTGTCTTTTGAGCGCGATCTTCACGTTGAACACGTCCAATGCCTGCGTATACCAATGGCAGAGCTACATTCTCTAGAGAAGATGAACGAGGCAATAAATTAAAGGTCTGAAAAACAAAACCAATCTCTTTATTTCTTATTTCAGCGAGTTCACTGTCGCTCATCTCACTAACCTGATTCCCATTTAATATGTAGGTGCCTTTTGTTGGTGTATCCAGACATCCCAAAATATTCATTAAAGTTGATTTACCCGACCCTGAAGGGCCCATCAAGGCTACGAATTCACCCTTCTCAATGGTTAAACTTACGGACTTGAGTGCGTGAATAGTTTCAGCACCGATTACATATTTCCTTCCGATATCTAATAAAGTAATAAGAGGATCTTTGGCCATTTTTTTTGGTTTAGACTGCCGGGATAAAGAAATTGTTACAGCTTCGTTTAAATTAAGGTTTATTAATCACTTTTGCTACTCTAAAGAATTTTCCATCCTGCTTTGGGGCATTTTTCAATCCTTCTTCCCTACTCATTTCTTGTATTACAAGGTCATCCCGAAGAACATTAACTTCATCACTCATATAAATCAAGGGATCTATACCTGAAGTATCAACCTCATTAAGTTTAGCCATGAATGCCAGAATATTATTCATGTCATTTAACAAGCCTTGCTTTTCTTCGTCCTTTACTTCAAGCCTTGCTAAATGAGCAACCTTTTCGATCATTTCCAGATTCACCATCATAATTGATTTAATTTAATAAGGGCTAAAAAGGGTTTAGTTAAAATATTTTATCGATTTTGATGCTTCTCAAGAGAATCTTTAATCATTTGATACACTCTCTCTTTTAAAACATCAGCATCTACTTCCGTCATTTCATTTGTATAGATAGGTGCATGAACACAAATATCGCAATTACCTGGGGTACTTCCATACTTCTTTCCATCATCCCACATCAAATTCCAATTATTTGTTATAGTGACAGGCAAAATAGGCACCCCATTTTCAATTGCTAGTCTGAATGGACCATTCTTGAAAGGCTGTAGTACCGGCGGATAAGCTTCACTAATCATACCTTCCGGAAAAATAACAAGGTGCTTACCGGCCTTTAAGTTTTCACCGGCCTTTTTAAATGCTTTGAAAGCCGACATCATACTATCCCGCTTCAATGGAATATCAATAGTCCGGAAATAAATGCCGGTAATAAAGTTCTTCAGCAATTCGTCTTTGCCCAAAAATACATAGTTACGTTTGGCAAGAAGAATGATGGCTGTTATGTCAAGATTAGAGGTATGATTAGCGCAAATAATGTAATTTTTTGTCCAGTCAATTTTTTCTTCAAAGGTATAGCGGAAATTGAAACCTGAAAATAAAGAGCTCAAATAACTGAAATACAATCTCAATCTGTTCATTGCATGAAATTTCACGGGATTACGCGAAAAAAAGAATATTGCAGGATAAAGGGTTGAAAAAATCAGTGCGAGTGTAATCTGAAAATAATAAAGATGGATACTTTTTAAAAGCCTTTTCATTAGTTCAAAAATAGAAAATTCATTTGATCTTTCAAGGCTAAGCAGGGTTTTGCACCTGTTCAGTCTTAGTTCAGAAAAAATCCTTAATTTCGCAGCATATGGAAACTGTTGTAAGTGGTATCCGCAGTACCGGCAAACTGCATTTAGGTAATTTTTATGGCGCTGTAAAGAACTTTGTTCAAATGCAGCATGAATATAATTGCTATTTTTTTATTGCAGATTATCATTCATTAACTACCCACCCTACTCCCGAAGACTTACACAGCAATGTAAAGCAGGTGCTAGTAGAATATCTCGCTGCAGGTATTGATCCAGACAAAGCAACCATTTATGTTCAATCTGATGTGCCTGAAATTGCAGAATTATACCTTTATCTGAATATGAATGCCTACATGGGGGAACTAGAAAGAAGTACTTCATTCAAAGATAAGGTTCGCGCACAACCGGATAATGTCAATGCAGGTTTGTTAACCTATCCTGTTCTTATGGCTGCAGATATTCTTATCCATAAAGCGACCAAGGTTCCGGTAGGCAAAGACCAGGAACAGCATCTTGAAATGTCCAGGACTTTCGGCAATCGATTTAACAGACTATACAAAACAGAATATTTCCCTGAACCTTTTGCTTTTAATTTTACTGAAAAGCTGGTAAAAGTACCCGGACTTGATGGAAAGGGTAAAATGGGTAAATCTGAGGGTGAAGCAAATGCAGTTTATTTATCTGATGAGCCTGAGGTTATCCGTAAAAAAGTAATGCGGGCTGTAAGTGATGAAGGGCCAAATCAAGAAAATCAACAAAAACCAGAAGCTATCCAAAATCTGTTTGATTTGATGAAAATTGTATCCACTCCTGATACTTATGATCATTTTGATTCGCTTTACAATACGTGTGCTATACGATACGGAGATTTCAAAAAGCAATTAGCAGAAGATATGATCATTTCTATGGCACCTATACGAGAGCGAATCAAAGAAATTGCAAGTGATGAGACTTATCTAAGAGAAGTGGCAAGATTTGGAGCAATCAAGGCTCGTGAAAGTGCTACTAAAACAATCCGGGAAGTTCGACAGATTATAGGATTTAAAAGTTTTTAATTTTAGCTTGATTAAAAAAACTATTTGTATTTTGAGACACGCTTGGTGAACATCACTTTACAATTACCAAAATTTATATGCACATAGCTATCGTTGGAAATATAGGAGCAGGGAAAACTACTCTGACAGAATTACTTGCAAAACATTTGAGTTATGAGGCTCAATTTGAAGCAGTGGAAAACAACCCTTATCTGGAAGATTTTTACAGTGATATGAAGCGCTGGAGTTTTAATCTTCAAATCTATTTTTTGAATAGTCGATTTCAACAAATTCTTGAACTGCAAACTGAAAATCGTAATATCATTCAGGACCGAACTATATATGAGGATGCTTATATTTTCGCGGAAAACCTGCATGATATGGGATTAATGACATCAAGAGATTATGAAAATTACCGTGCGATTTTTGATAATATCACCTCTTTTATTAAACCTCCTGATCTATTGATCTATCTAAAAGCCTCTGTACCTACTTTGGTCAATAATATACAGCGCAGAGGCAGGGAATATGAGGCGGGAATAAGGCTTGATTACCTCTCCAAATTAAACGAAAAATATAAAAAGTGGATTGATTCTTATACTCAGGGCAAATTACTGATTCTGGATAAAGATAAACTTGATTTTGCCAATAAACCTGAGGATCTGGGTTTTGTAATAAACAGTATAGAGCGAGAGATTCACGGACTATTTTAAACCGCTGGAACCTATTTTATTACCAATGAACGTAATTGGAGTTATCCCAGCCCGCTATGATTCCAGCCGCTTTCCCGGAAAGCCTTTAGTAGATATTGGCGGCAAAAGCATGATACAACGGGTTTATGAGCAGTGCTCAAAATCAACTTCACTTAATAAATTAATAGTAGCTACTGATGATCAGCGAATTGCAGATCATGTAAAATTATTTGGAGGAAATGTTACCCTAACATCAATCAATCACCAAAGCGGTACCGACCGGTGTGCTGAAGTAGCGAATAACTATCCCGAATTTGATTTTCTAATTAATATTCAGGGAGATGAGCCCATGATCAATCCGGATCAAATTGATCTTTTGTGTAAATGCTTTGATAATCCTAATGCTTCAATAGCAACACTTGTAAAGAAAATCAGTTCAAATGAGGAACTATTTAATGAGAATACTCCAAAAGTAATACTCAATAAAAATAATGAGGCTATACTTTTTAGTAGGACTGCAATTCCATTTATTAGAGGTAAAGCAAAAGAGAACTGGATTGAACACTATACATTTTACAAACACATTGGAATCTATGGATTCAAAAAAGAAACATTAAAAAATCTATACAATCTACCGGTATCAGCCCTTGAATCCGCTGAAGCCCTAGAACAACTACGCTGGATTGAAAATGGATACCGTATTCATACGGCAATAACTGATAAAGAAAGTCAGGCTATAGACACCCCTCAAGACCTCGAAAAATTGCTCAAATGGATAAAGGGATAATAATTTATCCATGAATTTTTACAGACATCCGACCTCATAGGTAATTAATTTTGGGTCACTATAATGATTATTAATATGAAATACCTTTTAACAATTTGCTTACTTGTGATTAGTTATTCTGCCTTTGCACAACTTGAAAAAAGTCTGGATTCTTTAATAAATAAAAATATTAATCCGGGTGATCCAGGAATCGCATTATATGTTGAAACAAATGGAAATACAGTTTACAATAAAGGCTTTGGATTAGCAGATGTATCTGGCAATAAGACTATAGATTCTAAGACAAATTTCAGACTTGCTTCAGTTTCGAAACAATTTACAGCTATGTGTATTGCGTTATTGGTACAAGATCAAAAACTTTCATTTGATGATCCTATTTCGAAATTCTTTCCAGAGCTACCGGAAAAAATAAGTAGTAAAATTCTGTTAAGACACCTGATAACCCATACATCTGGGATACTTGACTATGAGGAAATTATGGACAATAAAATCAATAGACAGCTATTGGACAAAGATGTATTAGACATTTTAAAAACGGAGCAAAAAACCTATTTTAATCCTGGAAGCCAGTTCAGGTATAGCAATTCTGCTTATGCATTGTTAGCCTTAATCGTTGAAAAGATATCTGGCCAATCATTTCCAGAATTCATGAAAGAACGAATTTTTAAGCCTCTTAAAATGAAAAATGCTCTGGTTTATGAATCCGGACTAAAAATACCTCATCGTTCAATGGGTTTTGCTATGGATAAAGACAATAAGATCTATCCAAATGATCAAAGTTCTACCAGTGCAATCAAAGGCGATGGTGGAGTTTATTGCTCATTAAAAGATTATAAAAAATGGACCCATAGTATTTGGAATAATACTTTGGTCGATATGCCTAACTTATTATCACAATTAAATATTTCAATTAAAGAGGTAACCAGTAGCTATTACGGACCAGGTTGGTTTTATTTTGACAAAGGCAATCCGGCACTTTTTCATTCTGGCAGTACCTGTGGATTTAGCACGTATTCAATTAATATTCCTGGGCAGAAAACATCCATTGTATATTTTTCAAATATTGCAGGCAATGCCGAGCCATTTAAAAAAATACTTGAGATCTTAAATAAAGCTGGAATTGGTAGTCCGGCACAGGTTTTCAGCTTACATCAGCTAACCCGCTGATAAAAAACTGCATGAATGAATTTTATCATTGACAAAACATTTGAAAGAATCAAATTCAATGAGATACCCATTGAACATGGGGAATATGAACATTGTATTTTTAAGCAATGCGACTTCTCAAACGTCATACTTTCTGATATAAAATTTAGTGACTGTGAATTTATAAGCTGCAATTTGAGTCTGGCCAAACTCGAAAGAACTGCAATTCGAGATATCGTGTTTAGAGAATGCAAAATGTTAGGACTTCATTTTGAACACTGCAATGAATTTGGATTGGCATTTTCATTTGAAGACTGTCAACTTGATCACTCTTCTTTTTACAGAACAAAAATTAAAAAAACAAGTTTTAAAAACTCGTCCCTGAAAGAGTCAGATTTTACTGAATCTGATTTAACCAGTTCTATTTTTGAAAACTGTAATTTATCAGGAGCACTATTTGAAAACACAATCCTTGAAAAAGCAGATTTTCGTACTTCATTAAATTATTCCATTGACCCGGAGCTCAATAGAATTAGAAAAGCAAAATTTTCTATTTCAGAAATTTCGGGCCTACTAAATAAATATGATATCGAAATCGACAGGATTGTTTGAATATTACCCTCAATTATTTAATATCTTGATCGAATAATTGGAGTGTGCTATGTTTTTTACAAATTGACATCATTCTTTTAGTTAAACTTGTATTGTTACGAATTCAAGAGATAAGGATTAATTTAAGATGAACGAAGAATTTTTAAATCATATTTTCAAAAAACAACATGATGCAGATGCTGTCCCTTCAAATAAGGAAATCTCACGTTGGGCGCTTGAACTATTTGGACTACTTTATCCTGAACAATCCAAGCGAACACTAAATTCTGTTGATGAATTAAAACGTGAGTTTCAAAGACTGGAGTCGGAGCTACACCACATGATGGAAGCTACAAAGGCTTGCATTAACTGTGATAATTTGAAGTTTGCAAAGGACTTTTTTGCACAGGTTCCTGAATTATTCCGCTTATTAAATACTGACATAAAAGCAATTTTTGAAGGCGACCCTGCAGCCAAAAGTGAGTTTGAGGTAATTCGGGCATATCCGGGTTTTTATGCAATTTCCTTTTACCGCCTGGCTCATGCACTTTATAATCTTGGAATACCTTTATTGCCGAGAATTTTTACAGAATATGCCCATTCAAAGACTGGAATTGATATTCATCCCGCTGCACAGATTGGAGAATACTTTCATATTGATCATGGAACAGGTATTGTTATCGGAGAAACCTGCAAAATTGGAAATAATGTTAAAATGTATCAGGGGGTCACACTTGGTGCATTAAGCGTCCATAAAAGCATGGCTAACACGAAAAGACATCCAACAATCGAAGACCGCGTGGTGGTTTATTCTGGAGCTACCATCTTAGGAGGTGAAACCGTTATAGGCCATGATAGCATCATTGGTGGAAATGTATGGATAACTAAAAGTATACCTTCTGGTTCATCAGTTTACAACACTTCCGAAGTAGTTATTTCTAGCGATCCAAGCAAAAATAATTAACAAAATGGCAGGAATAATTGATCTGGTCGGAAATACACCATTGGTTGAAATCAAAAAGCTGAATCCCAATCCCAAAGTTCAGATCTTTGCGAAACTTGAGGGCAATAATCCCGGAGGAAGTGTTAAAGACCGGGCAGCTCTCAATATGATCAGAAGTGCGCTGGAGAGAGGTGATATCAAAAAAGGATCCCGATTAATTGAAGCAACCAGTGGAAATACTGGAATAGCTTTGGCAATGATTGCACGTTTGTTCGATCTTGATATTGAACTGGTTATGCCCTCAAATTCAACCCGTGAACGTACCTTAACAATGGAAGCTTTCGGAGCTAAAGTTACCTTGCTGGAAGGAATAGAATTATGTCGCGACTATGCCGAGGAAAAAGCAGCAAAAGGTGAAAGCTTTTTACTGAATCAATTTGCAAATTCCGATAATTCCCTGGCTCATTATAAAAGTACCGGACCAGAACTATGGAATGATACCGAACAAAAAATCACTCATTTTGTTAGTTCTATGGGAACAACCGGTACTATTATGGGTTGCTCCAGATACCTAAAAGAAAAAAATCCTAAAATACAGATTATAGGTTGTCAGCCTACCGAAAACTCATCCATTCCGGGTATCCGACGCTGGCCCGTTGAATATCTTCCTAAAATTTTTGAGCCTGAACGTGTCGATCGTATCATAGATATTTCAGAAGCTGAGGCCACAGATATGGCCAGAAAACTTGCAAAAGTTGAAGGAATATTTTCAGGAATGAGCAGTGGAGGAGCCGCAACAGCCGCATTCAGACTTGCAACTGAATTAAATGAGGGCCTGATCGTATTTATTGCCTGTGACCGTGGAGACAGATATCTTAGTAGCACACTTTTCGGTTAAATCTTCAGACTGAAATTAAATCCAACGGTTCAAGAAAGATATAGGCTCTTTGAATTTATTCACAAAACCACCTGAAAAGAAAAACTTTACGGGCAACTTAATTTATACTATCCGGATTTCCGAATATCTTTAATAGTTGCAAACTGATAGTGTTTATCAATGATTTGATCGATAATTTTCTGGGTCATATCAGGATATTCAACTTCTATAGTTCTATTTGAATTAATCCAGGAATTAATCACCATGTTAAATCTGTCATCTAAATTTTTAATGACAGGAACTCCCATATCACTCAATGCGGCTGCGTTCAATTGTTGTTCATATTGATTTTTCATAGGTACAACCAGCAGCTTCTTTTTCATATACAATGCTTCTGCGGGAGTTTCAAAACCGGCACCACAAAGAATTCCTTCTGAATTTGCCATACTTTTGATAAATCTCTCGTTGTGTATTGGCTGTACAGAAACATTCTTGGTTTTGAAGGGTCGGTGATTATGTTTAGAAAAAACATCCCAGGTCACATCCTTAAACTTTGTAAGCGTAGCAATTAATCGAGGATCATCATAAGCAGGTAGGTAGACAGTATAATGACCCTGGTTATTAACTTCCTCAAATCTAACCTGATTTCTGATCACAGGTGTGAAAATATTTTCAGCATAAGATTTAAAATGAAAGCCATACTGAACTGTATTGGGTGCATAATTTTTGAGGATTAGTTTACCAACAACATCATTATAATCAGTTTTCGGTACTTCCTTAGCAAGTACTGCAGACTGGTGACTTAAGCCAATACATGGTACATCCTTCACATAACATGCCCAGGCAGAAACAGGTTCAAAATCATTAATTACAAGATCATATTCTTCCACCGGAAGTGAATTAATCTCTTTAACAAGCTTTTTGATATTAGATTTTACGCAGGTCTTCCAAATGTCAACACCACCTGACTTACCAAAAATGAAGCTAAGACCCCTCATTTTATAGCTAAGCTGATAAGGCAGGACAAGATCTCCCTGTATACCACTGACAAGAATATCAACCTCTCCATGCTTCATTAAACATGGAATTATATCCATTGCCCTGCTTAAATGCCCATTTCCTGTGCCCTGAATAGCGTACAGTATCTTCATTTATCCTGCTAATTAAAACCTCTAAATTGCGAAAAAACTATGAGAAAGCCGTTAAATGCTCTAACATTATGAACTATAAAATTGGTTTAAATATCTCATCGAGTCAAAACAATTGTGGGTTCTGATTGGTTAAAGAAAAGCAATAGACAAATTATTTTTTTTTAAATTCGCAACTAAAAAACGCATTTTATGATAACAATAAATGAATATTTTGAAGGCTGTGTAAAATCACTTGGCTATCATTCTCTTGAAGGAAAATCAACCATTGGTGTAATTGATAGTGGTGAGTATGAATTCGGAACATCCTGTCATGAAACCATGCAGATTATAGAAGGCGAACTGGAAGCCCTATTACCAGGCAATGAGGAATGGAAAAGATTCGGTGCCGGAGATATATTTGAAATTGATGCAAACCAATCTTTTAAAGTTCGCATGTCTGCTCAAACATCTTATCTATGCAAATACATCTAATAAACACCGGTGTTTGAAGCGTTAACTTTCTTTTTCATTGTGTTTTGTTTTTACTTTCTTGAATTAAGTGTGGAATCAAAATGAATCTAGTATAAGTTATTGACTATAAAGCGATTAATTTCAATAAATTATACAAATTTATTGAACAGATGGGGACAAGATTTTGAAAATACTGTCCAAAAATCAGGAATTAATGCATTTTAATTTATACTAATTTCTCTTACTTTATGGGGAAATCTGAGTGCTGCATTTAAAATCATATTTCGGATATAATCATTCTCAGGATAAGGTGTTAATTGCTGTTTTAATAAACTGAGCTCAGCATCAGCCAAGTGAGAGCTAATATATCCCATCCCAAAAAACTGACCATTTTCTATCAATAAACAACTTTTTTCTTCATATGTACGGCCTTCATCAATCAGCAAAAAACCCGGCAGTACAGTAAACAAACTGGTTAAAGCTGAATTTACTCTTAAATTATAAGATTCAGGGGATTCAAGCTGTTCACATGCACCCCGGCATGATTGCTCTCCGATTATGAGGCATTTATCGGTGTTTCGCTGGACAAAGCAAAGCTTCGGACAAAGATTAAATCCTGAAATAAGACTTTTGATCAGGGTATACCCCTCTGTAATACCATTGAACGTATAGTGGGGCCTAGAAAAC
>JBIIRT010000187.1:0-4068 GCA_044341405.1 Daejeonella sp.
CACGTGATCATCAGGCTTAAGATAAGCATTCATCTTGATGGCCAACATTCGGCTTACATTGGTTAGTGTTCCCCATTGTTTGCGTGCTTCCCACCAGCGGTCGTATGCTGTGTTAGTACGGAATACCAGCAGAATTGACATCACAAACCCCAGTAGATTATGTACAATGGTAATGTTTTTAACCCAGCTAACATCGGATAAATTGATGTATTCGAGCTCCAGATAGGCAATGCCTCCAGAATAAACAGCCAGAATAATAATAAGTGGAAACAGTTTACGTGCTGTATCAGACTTATGAAGATAAAAGGTAGCGTAGAACCAGTCTTTTGGATTGTAAACGATCATTTGGCAAATTACGGAATTGAATGGGGAATTAGGAAATTAGCGAATTAGATAATTAGCAAATATGAATTGGGTAGTGGATATTGGACTTTGAATGGAACATTTAATTTACTAACCAACTAACTAACCAACCAACAACCATTCAACAACCAACCACTCATTTATTCACAAAAAACCTGCAAATTTGAGGGAACAGTGGTTCAAATAAATAAATTATGAAAGTTCCGTTTGCAGATCTGAAAAAGCAATTTAAACGAGTCTTACTCAGCCTGTCATTTACTGAGGAGAAGGCCGAATTATGTGCGGATATCTTTGCTACAAACAGCAGAGATGGAGTGTATTCCCATGGTCTAAACCGTTTTTCTGCTTTTGTGAATGCAATAAAAGAAGGGGAAGTTGATATAGATGCGGAGCCAGCCTTTGTTGAATCCTTTGGTATGGTTGAGATCTGGGATGGAAATTATGGTGCAGGAATGTACAATGCAACCAAAGCGATGGACAGGGCTATAGAGTTGGCTAAAGCTAATGGAATTGGTTGCCTCGTCATGCGAAATACTAATCATTGGATGCGGGGAGGAACCTATGGCTGGCAGGCTGCAGATGCGGGTTGCATTGGCATCTGTTTTACAAATACAATGGCTAATATGCCACCCTGGGGAGGCAAAGAACCCCGTTTGGGGAATAATCCCTTGATCATTGCTGTGCCTCATACCGATGGACATATTGTTTTGGATATGGCGATGACCCAATACTCTTATGGTAAATTACAGCAAAGCAGAATGAATAATGAGGAAATGGAAGTTTACGCTGGTTATGATGGGGATGGAAGTTTAACTCATAATCCTTTAGCGATAATAAAATCTAGAAGAGCCTTGCCTATAGGTTATTGGAAAGGATCAGGTCTGGCTTTTATTTTAGATGTTTTACTTACTGCAATCACTGGGGGAAAGTCAACAGCAGCGATTAATTCTACTGTAAATGAATCAGGAGTTTCCCAGTTTTTTCTCTGTTTATACAAGAGTAATTACAATCAATTGCTTATTGATGAGATTATACGTTATACAAAATCAAGTGCTATAGTTGAACCCGGTGAACACATACGTTATCCCGGAGAAAACACCCTGGCTACGCGTCTCTATAATGAACAGCATGGTATTCCTGTCGATGAGATGAAATGGGAAGAGCTTTTGAAGATGTAAAAATTCTCATTAGCTTTAGCGTCTCTGCGTCTTGGCGAGAGAAAAATTGGATAATCTTTAATGATAAATGGTGCTTAACCAAGAACATTTCACAAATTTTAAAATATTATTTTCTTAAACGAAAAAAGACACTACATTTGCAGTCCCGAACAAAAAGGGTATGGTTTGGTACCATAGCTCAGTTGGTAGAGCAAAGGACTGAAAATCCTTGTGTCGCTGGTTCGATTCCAGCTGGTACCACCAGAAAACCCTCAGAGAGATCTGGGGGTTTTTTGATTCTAAACAGTCTAAACGTCCTGACTTTCTTAATTCTATATTTTATTATTATTTTTTTTCGGTCTATAGTTGCAACCTAACACGTTTCGCGTTACATTTGTTATATGATCGTTAGTTTTCGTCACAAAGGTTTGAAACTGTTCTATGAGAAAGGCGATCCTTCTAAACTGCAACCACAGCATATCAGTAAAATAAGGCTGATATTAACACGCTTGGATGCTGCTAGAGCACCGGAAGAACTTAATGTCCCCGGATATGCATTGCATCAGTTAAAAGGTGCTTTAAATAATTTCTGGTCAGTAAAGGTTGACAAGAATTTCCGGATCATTTTTCGTGTTAATAAAGAGAATGCCCATGATGTTGATTATACTGATTACCACTAATATAAAATAATATGGCTATGTTTAATCCAGCACACCCTGGTGAGCTTATTCGTGAAACAATTGATGGAATTGCCGAAGAAACCGGTAAAAAATTAACAGTGGAAGAAGTTGCTAAAGGTTTAGAAACTACGAGGAAAACGCTCTCTGCAATCATAAATTGTAAACAAAGCGTTACTCCTGAGATGGCTCTTAAACTTTCTGCGGCTTTTAGTAATACCACACCAGAGTTCTGGCTTCAGGTGCAAGACAGCTACGATCTATTCCGTGCCAAAAGTAAGGTAGATACCAAGAATATTCGTGTGTTCTGGAAAGCGGCAGTACTATAAGATTTCATCTGATTCGCAGTTGGGCAAGAAGCTGCAAAAATTATAGCGCAAAATTGATAAGTTTAAATCATCGATTAAACGCTGGTCAGATAGGAAATGGTTCGAGATTTGTAAAGTAGCCATATACCTATTGGTAATATAATTATGCATTGTTCGTACCGATAGCTATCGTCAACAGCTGTTCGTTCGTGCTGTCCGTTGAGTTAAGCGCAGCGCTCTACGGATTTATAAATGAATTAAGAGTCTTCAGACTCGTTTCTCCCTAGCTTTAGATATGAGCAAACTCACATTTTACTGAATACCCTCCGTAATCAAATTTATATCCTTAATTTAATTCTAATATTTTGATTATTAGTATATTGACTATTATTTACAGCCAAAACATAACAAATGCACAGAAGAAAGATGTTAAAAATGCTGTCGGCACTTCCGGTGGCAGGTATGGTTCCTCAGGGACTTGCAGCAATGGAGTCTGCGAATTCTGCCAATGAGGTTAAAGGTATCACTGATCTTTCAGGCAAAAGCCTGAGTAGTTCAGCTCAGAAATCACCGATCATCAACGCTTCTGAGCATGTTTGGTTAATGAATGATCCCCGTTTTCCAATTGATCCGGAAATCTCTACCTGCCCGGGAAGTAAGCCTCCCCGCGATTACTCTGGTGAGCATCTGATTGAGGAGATGAATACTTATGGCATCGATAAAACAGTTATTTCACATGTATGTTATTATGGCCGAAACAATGATTACACCATCCATTGTGTAAAAACCTGGCCTGATCGTTTTGCCGGTTTCGGACTGCTGTTCGGGAACCGTTTGTTTGCACCGAATGATCCCAAAAATCCGGAACGGCTCGAAAAGCTAGTCAAGGAGGATGGACTTACCGGATTACGTTTGAGTCCGATTCAGGATCCGCAAAGGGTTTGGATGAATGATCCGGGTTCATACCCCTGGTGGAAAAAGGCAGAAGAAATTGGTGCTACCTTTAATATATTTCTATTGCCTTCTCAGATTCCACAAGTTGCCGATATGGCTCAGCGTTATCCGGGGGTAAAAATCGTAATCGATCATCTGGCAATGATGGATATCACCAAGCCTGATTCGGAAGGAATTATTCCATTATGTAATCTTGTCAAATTCCCAAATGTATACATCCGGACCTCTATGCATAATCCTTCCAAACAAAAACCACCTTATCGCGATGTCTGGCCTTACTTAAAACGGATTTATGATACCTTCGGATCTCAGAGAATGCTTTTTGCCAACTTTTTTGAATACCTGATCATGAAGGATATTATTCCATTCTTTACTGAAGAAGATAAAGTTTGGATTTTGGGAAAAACAGCGGAAGGAATTTACTTTAATCGTGCCTGACTGAGATTTTAACCCGAATGATTATTCGCTTATCTGTCCGTTGAGCGCTGCGCTTAACTCAAGGGACAGTACGGTCGAAAGACTCATTATTATAGTATATCCGTAGAATCGCTTTACTTAAACTACGGACAAAAAGGTTTTCGGATATACTCATGCTAAAAGAAGCTAAGA
>JBIIRT010000071.1:0-13799 GCA_044341405.1 Daejeonella sp.
CAAGTGATACTGCCCGATTTCTGTGTATAAAAGATCTGAAACTAGGTCTTAGAAGAGAGAATGGTGTTGATAACCTGACCGGCACATTTACAGGCGTCGGTGAAAATTCAATAGCCTGCTATCCCGGAAATGCTTATTTGCAACGATTCACAGATGCAAACAAACAAAATATACCTCAAAATTATCTTACTGCCATTTTATTGGATGCACGTGATCCAAATGTGTTTATGCAAACTAAACTCGCCCGACCGATTGTGATTGAGATTACTGAAAATGTGGTAAGGCTGGAATTAAAAGACTACTTGAAGGAAGATGGAGATATCATTTCTGTTTATCACAACCGAAGGCCATTTATTAGAAACCAGCTTATTGTAAATAATCCATCCACTCATACGCTTCGATTAAACAGAAGTCAGGAATTGCATGAAATCATTCTTTATGCGGAAAACTTGGGAAAGATTCCTCCAAATACATCCAATCTGAGAATTTATGATGGTGTTAAGGAACATCAGGTATTGATCCGGTCAAGCAAGGAAGTTAGTGCAGTGGTCTATTTACGATATGCACCTGAACCAAAAAGCCCTCCACAATAAGTGAAGGGCTTTATTAATAAATTAAACAAATATATTTTTTTCTTTTTAGAGATTGATTCGGAATAAATAGCATTGTTTTATGTATTTAAACCCGATTGTAGCGAATACAGGCCTGTGGTTAAGGCCTGTGTAGTATTAGCGTAAAGCGGGACTTCTATTCAAAAAAGCTCAAAAGCATCTTTCCAAACAATAAAAAACCTTAAAAATCCTGAAAAAATCATCTTAAACACTATCCATAAGGTTTTAAACCTATGAACCTCATTTAAATATCAATCCTCGCGTATTTGGCATTTTTCTCGATAAACTCACGTCTTGGGGCAACTTCATCACCCATGAGCATAGAGAAAATATGATCACATTCTGCTGCATTCTCAATGGTAACTTTTCTTAAAGTACGGGTCTCTGGATTTAAGGTTGTATCCCATAATTGTTCTGCATTCATCTCTCCCAAACCTTTGTAACGCTGAATATTTACGCTCTCTTCTTTCCCGGCACCTTTTAATGCCTGCACTGCTGCATCCCGCTGATCATCATTCCATGCATATTGAAACTCCTTACCCTTTTTCACCATGTAAAGTGGTGGTGCTGCAATATAAATGTATCCAAATTCAATAAGAGCCTTCATGTAACGGAAGAAGAAGGTCAGGATTAATGTGGTAATGTGGGAACCATCCACGTCAGCATCGGTCATGATAATGATGCGATGGTAACGAAGTTTTTCCATATTCAAGGCCTTGTCATCTTCGGCTGTACCTATACTTACACCCATGGCAGTGAACATATTCTTGATCTCATCATTTTCATAGATCTTATGCTCCATTGCTTTCTCCACGTTTAAGATCTTTCCTTTTAATGGCAAAATTGCCTGAAAATTCCGATCTCTGCCCTGCTTGGCAGTTCCACCTGCAGAATCTCCCTCCACAAGGTATAACTCACAGGCTGCAGGATCATTATTTGCACAATCGGCAAGCTTTCCAGGTAAACCCGAACCACCCATAACCGTTTTCCGCTGAACCATTTCGCGTGCTTTACGCGCAGCAGCTCTGGCAGTAGCAGCAAGAATCACCTTGTTTACAATCATTCTAGCTTCCTTCGGATTTTCTTCAAGATAGTTTCCTAGAATCTCACCTACAGCAATGTCTACTGCGCCCATCACCTCATTATTACCCAATTTGGTTTTGGTTTGTCCTTCAAACTGTGGTTCCTGAACCTTTACTGAAATTACAGCTGTAAGTCCTTCCCTGAAATCATCTCCGGTAATTTCGATCTTCATGTTTTTCAACATGCCCGATTTTTCTGCATATGCCTTCAAAGTACGGGTTAAACCACGACGAAATCCGGCTACATGCGTACCGCCCTCATGGGTGTTTATATTGTTTACATAGGAGTGAACATTTTCAGTATAAGTATCATTGTACTGCAAGGCCAGTTCAACTGGTATTCCTTGCTTAATTCCTTCCACATAAATAGGTTCTGGAATTATTGAAGTTCGCATTCCGTCAAGATATTTGACAAACTCTTTCAAACCACCTTCAGAATAAAACTCTTCTCTGAGAAAAGCACCGTCATCGTTAGTTTCACGCTCATCAACAAGAGTTAAACGAATTCCCTTATTTAAATAAGCAAGTTCTCTCAAACGGGCTGCAAGAGTATCAAATTTATATTCAGTAGTTAATGTGAAAATATCAGGGTCGGGCTGGAAATTAACTATCGTGCCGGTTTTGTCGCTCTCTCCTATCACTTTGACATCGAATAGTGGCTTCCCACATTCATATTCCTGGGTGAAAATTTGACCATCCCGGTGAACCACAACTTTTAATGGATTTGATAATGCATTAACACAACTTACACCCACACCATGCAAACCACCAGAAACTTTATAGGTATCCTTATCAAATTTACCGCCTGCATGAAGGACTGTCATAACAACCTCTAGTGCAGACTTCTTTTCCTTGGTATGCATAGCAGTGGGAATTCCACGGCCATTATCTTCAACTGTTATAGAGTTTCCCTTGTGTATGGTTACATTAATATCGGTACAGTAACCGGCAAGCGCCTCATCAATTGAATTATCTACAACTTCATAAACCAGGTGATGTAGGCCTTTAAATCCTGTATCACCGATATACATTGACGGACGTTTTCTAACCGCTTCAAGTCCTTCTAATACCTGTATATTATCCGCAGAATAATTTGATTTGTCTTCTATTTCTTCGCTCATATATGTTATTTAAAACAAAGATCAAAAATAACCATTTTCGCTGGAATTTGTTACATTGTGGATAAATTAACCCGGCATTTGATAAAGCTATTTATATCCTAAATTAAATGGTTGAGAAAATGGTACGAAAGTTTATATTTGCTTAAATTTTTATTAAAAATTATGAAGAAATTAATTACAAGCATCAGTAAAATAGCAGTTATTTTAACATTGTCGGCAATTGTAGTATCCTGCAATAAAGAGCAAAGTAAAAATTCAGGGAGTGATTCAAAACCAGCAGATGGTGCACAAGAAATTGTGTATGTAAATTCAGATTCTCTGCTAAGCAATTATGACTACTATAAAGATGTAAGAGATAAATTCCAAGAAAAATCAAAGAAAGCACAGGCTGATCTTACTGCAAAAGGAACAGCTTTTCAACGTGAAGTTGCAGCATATCAGCAAGGTGCAGCCGGATTAAATGCTCAGCAAAGGGCTACAACTGAAGAACGCTTAGCCAGAAAGCAACAGGAATTAGCAACTTATAACCAAAATGCAGGTAATGCTCTTGCAAATGAAGAAGCTGCTGAGAACGAAAAATTATACAATAAAGTATCTGATTATTTGAAAGTGTATGCTAAATCAAAAGGATATAAAATAGTGCTTACTTATTCAAAATCTAACCCTGCTGTTTTGTATGCAGATGAAAGTTTGGACGTCACCAAAGCTGTTGTTGATGGTTTAAATTCTGAATACAAAAAAGAGAAAAAATAAGTGGAGATATAAATCTTCATACTCTTAAAAACCCCGGTCGATCACCGGGGTTTTTATTTTTTTAAATAATTCGAAGCATTAAGGATATTGAGTGAAAATTTCAGAGAAAGAACTACATCATAAATTTATGCGAATAGCCATTCGGCTTTTGGAAGTGAATGTACGCAATGTAATGGGTGGTCAGTTAGGTACGCTGATCTTTAAACACAGTCAATCATTGCCTGAAGTATTAATAAAGCAAATAAATAGAAATGACAGTGCTTTACGCACACTCAACCTAAGATAGCTTTTCTAATTCTCCATTATCAACCACTGTTGTCCGGTTAAAATAAAATTTCAGATAAAATGGCCATTTACATTGCACGAAGTGTGTTTTTAAGAGTCCGATACAAAGCAAGCCCCCCTTTTAGTTTAGAATCATTTTTTATGGTTTCACTGCCTTAAAATCTGCAAAATTCTACCTAAAACAACAGGACTGTTGATAAGTTTTGGCCTAAGCACAAAATCTCCGTTAACCTTTTTTCCGCCTCAGCTGGTGCGGTAGGCACAGTCCAAGCCAAAGTATTAACTTTAATAGCATCAGGTGCAGCGGCGGCATTTTGCTACTTTTCTGCTGCAGGAAAAGTAGAGATAATAATTATGAGCTAAGAATTTGATCTTTTATTTTACAATTTAAAGTTCCCCGGACACTAGTGATTATCAACTCGCAACTAATTATCAAACCACCCCTCCTGTAAATCATCAATTTCCCTCCTATCCTTTTTGGTTGGCCTGCCAGCACCTCTGTCTCTACTGAGATTGGTAGCATGAAACATTGATTTATAGGCCTGAGTATCTTCAATAGGGGTTAGATCCTTGTAAAATTGAACCGCAGTTTTAGCATCGACCCTCCTATCTAGAAGTGCAATCACTTCGATAATCTTCTTATCACTGCCTTTCTGGACAGTATAAACTTCTCCGATTTTCACAATATGAGAGGCCTTAAGATTGTTTCCGTCAAGCTTGATTCTTCCAGCCTTGCAGGCTTCTGTAGAAATGCTCCGCGTTTTAAAAGCGCGGATAGACCATAAGTATTTGTCGATGCGTAATTTTTCAGATCCCTGCATCCACCAAAATTACGTAAGATTTGAGGAAAGCATAGAAAAATTGGCAGAAAAATTCTTTAATTTGCTTTAAAATAAAAGTATGATTTCCGAATATAAAAAACTGATTGAAAGCGCATGGGAAGATCGTAATCTCATCACTTTCAAAGAATACAGAATTGCTATTGAAAGTGTAATTCAACACCTGGATAAGGGAGAAATTAGAGTTGCTGAGCAAATCGGCGAACGCTGGCATGTTAACGACTGGGTTAAAAAGGCAGTGATCCTTTATTTCCCTATTCGTGAGATGAAAGAAATTGAAGTGGGGCCGTTTGTGTTCCACGATAAGATGAAATTAAAAACAGATTATAAAGAAACCGGTGTCAGGGTTGTTCCGCATGCAATTGCGCGCTATGGTGCTTACCTTGCAAAAGGTGTAATCTTAATGCCATCTTATGTAAACATTGGAGCTTATGTTGATGAAGGTACCATGGTTGATACCTGGGCTACTGTTGGTTCATGTGCTCAGATCGGTAAACATGTGCACCTGAGTGGTGGAGTTGGAATTGGGGGAGTTCTAGAGCCTGTTCAGGCATCACCTGTGATCATAGAAGATAATTGCTTTATTGGCTCCAGAGCTATTGTTGTTGAGGGAGTACATGTTCAGAAAGAAGCTGTTTTAGGAGCAAATGTGGTATTGACAGCTTCAACTAAAATAATTGATGTAACTGGTGAAGAACCTGTAGAATACAAGGGCTTTGTTCCTTCCCGCTCAGTTGTAATTCCGGGTTCATACACCAAAAAATTCCCGGCCGGTGAGTATCAGGTGCCTTGTGCATTGATTATCGGACAACGTAAGGAATCGACTGATAAAAAAACCTCTCTTAATGATGCATTAAGAGAAAATAATGTAGCGGTTTAAGCCCTGCATTCAAGCTTTTTTATTTAAAAAAGGATGATTCATACTCATCCTTTTTTAGTTTTAATTCAAAAAAATGAAGATTGGCTTTGACGGCAAACGTATAATCCAAAACTATACCGGCTTAGGTAATTACAGCAGGTATGTGCTTAAAGTTTTAGCCGAATTCCATTCTGAAAATCAATATCAGATTTTTTCAGCCAAATCCATGGGTTTAGCTAATGGACTTGAAAGTTTTAAATCCATAGAATTTAGTTATCCTGAGAAACATTTTTCCGATAGCCTGTGGAGAAGTTTTGGAATTGTCAAAAATCTTAAGCACGAAGAGATTGATATTTATCATGGTTTAAGTAATGAAATTCCTTTTGGACTAAAGAAGAAAGGAATTCCGTCGGTGGTCAGCATTCATGATCTTATCTTTTACCGATATCCACACTATTATCCTTGGGTTGACAGAAAAATTTATGGATTTAAAATGCGCTATGCGGCCGATCATGCCGATAAAATTATTGCTGTAAGTGAGCAAACAAAATCCGACCTAATCAATTTATTCAATATTGATGAAAGCCGAATCGAAGTAATTTATCAGAATTGTGATCCCTTATTCAGAAAAAAAAAATCGGATGCAGAAAAACAAAGGATCAGGAAAACATATAATTTACCTCCAAACTTTGTTCTTAATGTTGGGACCATCGAAAATAGAAAAAATGCGTTACTGGCGGTTATGGCTATGAGAGAAATTGAATCGGATATTCATCTCGTTATCATTGGAAAGGAAACACCCTATGCTGAAAAGCTAAGGGATTATATCAACAAGTATGGGCTAAATAAAAGAGTCCATTTCTTAAAAAATATATCTTTTAATGACCTCCCGGGAATTTATCAATTAGCTGAACTATTTTTGTTTCCATCAGAATATGAAGGCTTTGGAATTCCTGTGGTAGAAGCATTAAGTTCGGGTATACCAGTTATTGCTGCTCAAGGATCGTGTCTGGAAGAAGCAGGTGGTGCAGGAAGTATTTATATTGATCCAAAAGACAGTTCGGCCCTTGCAGCACAGATCAGGAATGTATTGAGTGATTCTGAAAAAAAACAAAATATGATCAGAGCCGGATTAGAGCATATGGAAAAGTTTTCAGACCATAAAATTGCCGGACAGTTAAACAAATTATATCAAAACATCATCAAATGCTAAAGGACGAAGTAAACAAAGCTTATGAGGTATTAACAAATGGGGGCTTAATTCTCTATCCTACTGATACAATCTGGGGCATTGGCTGCGATGCAACTAATACAGAAGCAGTTGAAAAGGTTTATAAACTAAAAGGTCGTGCTGAAGAAAAAAGTCTGATTGTATTGCTGGATAGCGACCATAAACTTCAAAGCTATATCAAAGAAGTTCCGGAAGTAGCGTACGACCTAATTGAATATGCTGAAAACCCCTTAACTATCGTTTATTCAGGTGCAAAAAACCTCGCTACAAACGCAATTGCAAAGGATGGCAGTGTTGGTATACGGATTGTAAAACACGAATTCTGCCAGCAATTATTACAGCGTTTCAGAAAGCCGCTGATATCGACCTCCGCAAATATAAGTGGAAATCCCTCTCCATCTACGTTCGATGATATTGAGGATACAATCTTAAAAGGTGTAGATTATGTGGTTAACTGGGAGCAAGATAACAGAAAAGTAAATAAACCCTCAACAATCATGAAACTGGAACCTGGCGGACTATTCTCCTTCATACGAAAATAATTGAAGCAAAATGCCGGAATACATTATGAATCATTTACACTTTTGAAAATTGCAATAATATACATTCCTTTACGGACAGATTAAAACCTTCTCAGATCGTATTAAATCAAATGTATAACCCGGTCTGAATTAATATGAAAAAACATCTTCAACACCCAATATTCAAGAAGCTTAGTGAACTGGCAAATACAAATGGCACAGAAATCTATGTAATTGGAGGCTATGTAAGGGATATTTTCCTGAACAGGCCTTCAAAAGACATTGATATTTTAGTAATTGGCAATGGGATAAAGTTTGCCGAAGAAGCAGGGAAAATTCTTCAAACCAAGGTATCCGTATTCAAAAATTTTGGTACTGCCATGCTTAGATATGACGACCTTGAAATTGAATTTGTAGGTGCCAGAAAAGAATCCTACAGACAAGAATCCCGGAAACCAATTGTTGAAAACGGTACACTTGAGGATGATCAGAAAAGACGCGACTTCAGCATCAACGCGATGGCATTAAGTTTAAACACCAGCAACTTCGGCGATTTATTAGATCCATTCGATGGTGTTAATGATCTGGAAAAAAAGCTTATACGTACACCTTTAGATCCGGTTGATACCTTTTCGGACGATCCATTGAGAATGATGAGAGCCATCCGTTTTGCAACCCAGCTTGATTTTACAATAAGTACAGATGCAATCGAGGCCATTAAAAAGAATTCAGAACGAATTAAGATTGTATCTGCAGAGCGAATTACGGATGAGTTGAACAAGATCATTCTTGCCAGAAAACCATCCATAGGATTTATCTATTTATTCGATTCTGGTTTGTTAAGGCAAATTTTTCCTCAAATGGCCGATTTATACGGTGTTGAAGTCATTGCAGGAAAAGGACATAAAGATAATTTCTATCATACCTTACAGGTTTTAGATAACCTGGCCGAAAGTACAGAAGACCTTTGGCTAAGGTGGGCAGCGATTCTTCATGACATTGCCAAACCTGCTACAAAACGCTTTGAGCCCGGCCATGGCTGGACATTTCATGGCCATGAAGACCGGGGTGCGCGAATGGTTCCCAAAATTTTTGCCCAACTTAAGTTACCGCTTAATGAAAAAATGAAACTGGTGCAAAAATTAGTTCAATTACATCTAAGACCTATCGTTTTGGCACAGGATGTTGTTACTGATTCTGCGGTAAGACGTTTATTGTTTGAAGCAGGTGAAGAAATAGATGGACTGATGCTACTCTGTAATGCAGATGTAACGACCAAAAACGAATACAAAATAAAAAAATACCGCAGCAACTTCGATCTTGTAAAACAAAAACTGAAGGATGTTGAGCAAAGCGATCAGCTCAGAAACTGGCAACCTCCAGTTAGCGGCGAAGATATTATGGAAGCCTTTAACATCGGTGCCGGCAGGGATGTCGGAATTATTAAAACACAAATCCGCGAAGCAATTTTGGAGGGAGAAATTAAAAACTCAAAAGAGGAGGCTTACGAATATATGCTTGAGAAAGGCAAAGCGATGGGATTGACCCCGGTTAACATAAAATCATAAAGATTTCTAATAAAAATGATAAAAGTCTTAAATCATACAATCAAATACTATTTTTGTAAATAATTAAACAACAACATGGCAATATATAGATTCAGGGTTTCATTTGAGGATTATGATGATATCGAGCGTGATATCGACATTAAATCAAATCAAACATTTGAAGACCTTCACCGCGCTATCCAGCAGTCGACAGGATACAAGGTTGAGGCCTCTTCCTCCTTTTATGTAAGCAACGATCAGTGGATAAAGAATGAAGAAATTGCCTTCTTACCAAACCCACGAAAAGTAACCAATGGTGTTACCCTGATGAGCAATTCAAAACTCAGCAGCTTTATAGATGATCCGCATCAGAAATTTTATTACACTTACAATTTTGAAAGACCATTTGATTTTCATGTTGAACTGGTTAAAATTATTTTAGATGATGAACCGGGAAAAACATATCCATCTGTTGCCCGTAGTTTAGGTGAAGCTCCAAAGATTACGGGGACTGGGGTTATTCCAACAGCAGCAGTTATAGAAAAAGCTGAAGAATTTGATTTCCTAAATGAACTAAACTTCCAGCCTGAAGATCCAGAAGAACTTGAACAAATGAGTGAAATGGGAATTTCTACTGAGGACGAAACTGTCGAAGAAGAGGAAGAAGAAAAAGATGAATTTATGGATGAGTTCTCAGACAATGAAGGCTATGATTCAGATGATCTTCAAAAGGATGATTATTAATTAAATTAACAACGGAAGCTTTATGAGCAAAACACTGATCATAATTGCAGGTCCGACAGCATCAGGAAAAACCGCACTGGCTATTCAATTAGCAAAACAGTTCAAAACAGAAATCATTTCCGCCGACTCAAGACAATTTTACCGGGAAATGAATATTGGTACAGCCAAACCTTCAAAAGAAGAATTGGATACCATCCCACACCATTTAATTGACAGTCATTCCATTGTAGACTCCTTTAGTGTTGGAGATTTCGAAAAAGAAGTGATCAATCTTCTTAAAAAACTGTTCAAGTCTCATAATCAGGTTTTACTAGTGGGTGGATCAGGATTATTTATTAATGCAATATGCAACGGTTTCGATGTTTTACCTGTTGCAACAGAAGATATTCGGTTAGGTTTAAACAAACTTTTGGCAGAGAAAGGCATTGCCTATCTGCAAGAAAAATTAAAAAAGGCTGATCCAAAATACTATGCAGAAGTAGATATTAATAATCCCCAACGTCTTATTCGCGCATTGGAAGTTTTTGAAAGTACCGGGAATCCATTTTCTTCTTATCGTACCAACACTCCAAAAAACAGAGATTTCAATATCATAAAACTGGGAGTTAATCCTATACGCGAAAAACTATATGAACAAATCAACCTCAGGGTAGATAAAATGGTTGAACGAGGTTTATTTGAAGAAGTTAAAGGACTTATAGACTACAGGCATCTTAACACTCTGAATACAGTTGGCTATTCAGAAATATTCGAATATTTAGATGGAAACCTATCCAAAGAGGCAGCAATAGATAAGATTAAACAAAATACCCGGAGGTTTGCTAAAAGGCAACTAACCTGGTTCAAAAAATCTGAAGATATAAACTGGTTTGATTCCCTAGAACTTAGTACTATTTTGGATTTTCTTGATGCGACAATCGCTCGCTTGAACGCGGACCAAAAAAATTAAAGAATAGAAACAGAAAAGCGATGGTACTCAATATCTGCATCATCACCATAACCTTTCCCTCTTGATTAATGGGGTAAAAATCTCCATATCCTATCGTAACCCCGGTAACTAAACTAAAATAAAGGGCATCTATCCAACTTTGAATAGGTTGATTAAAATAATTGCCAACGGAATAAATCACTCCAAAAGAGGCAATAACTTCAGCGAAATTGAATAATAGTAAAATGATTGAACGATTTGCCATCTTGCCGTGATCATGCTCTGGCAAAAATATTTTGTGAAATATATGTAAGAAGGTTTCAACAAGGAGGTAAATATTCAAAAAAAACAAGCCCTGATAACTCCAAAGGCTGAAATAAAGCATAAGGAACGGAACTAAGGTTTTAAAAATTATATAAAATTCCCCAGCTATTTTTCTTTTATAAATCGATGAGCCATGGGTAAGGTATTCAATATAAACACCTGGAAAGAAGATTTTTGACCAAACAAGAAATAATCTGAATAAACGTTCAATTCCGAAATCAGGATAATGAGTGTTATTCCATACACTCCTAATCTTAGAAAACTGATGGGTATGTCTATGCGGACTACTATTGCCAGAATCCTGATTTCCAAAAACAAGCTTTTTTAGCGGCTGCCTCACTTAGGCCTGCGCTGTAGGACCACCAAAGTTCAATGGAAATCCGGTTTGTTCTGTATTTATCTTAATACGACCGTTCTGAGCCTCAAATTTTTCAATATTCTCATCAAGAGCAACCATGAAACGTTTAGCATGTTCTGGTGTTAAAACGATTCTTGATTTAACTCTGGCTTTTGGCACTCCTGGCATTACTCTGATAAAATCGAGTACAAATTCTGAGTTTGAATGGGTTATTACAGCCAGATTGGAGTAAATACCTTCTGCAACTTCCTCAGAAAGTTCAATATTTAACTGATTTTCTATGTTTTGCTCTTCCATCTCACAAAGTTATAAATTATACACTCAAATTTTATCAATAAAAAAAGTCCTCTCATTCTGAGAGGACTTTTTTTATTGTATCAAGCTTTCGCCTTTCAGCTTTCGCCTTTCAGCTTCTACGCTTCTGCTTCTTCTAATTTTGAAGCCATCAGTTTGTCGTATTCTTCCTGAGAACCTACAATAATACGTTCGTATTGACGTAATCCTGTTCCAGAAGGGATCAGGTGTCCTACGATTACGTTTTCTTTCAGACCCAACAGGTTATCACGTTTACCACTGATCGCTGCCTCATTCAATACTTTGGTAGTTTCCTGGAAGGAAGCTGCAGAGATGAATGATTTGGTTCCCAATGAAGCACGGGTAATACCCTGAAGCATTTGACTTGATGTTGCTGCGATTGCATCACGAGTTTCTACAAGTTTCAAATCCTTACGCTTCAATACTGAATTCTCATCCCTTAGCTTACGTACAGAGATAATCTGACCAGGTTTCAAATTTGGTGAATCTCCAGGCTCAGTAACTACTTTCTTATCATAGATTTCATCATTCTCCAGTTGGAAATCCCAACGATCAACCAATTCTTTTTCAAGAAAACGGGTATCACCAGCATCCTCAATCATCACTTTCTGCATCATCTGGTGAACGATAGTTTCGAAGTGCTTGTCATTGATTTTCACACCCTGCAAACGGTAAACTTCCTGTATACCATTTACAAGATATTCCTGAACTGCAGCAGGGCCTTTAATTGCAAGAATATCAGCAGGTGAAATAGAACCATCAGATAGTGGCATACCAGCTTTCACAAAGTCATTATCCTGAACAAGGATGTGTTTTGACAATGGAACAAGGTATTTCTTAACCTGTCCGTCTTTTGATTCAATAGACATCTCACGATTACCACGTTTCACACCAGCTAAGGTTACAACACCATCAATTTCGGTAACAACCGCAGGATTTGATGGATTACGAGCCTCAAACAATTCTGTGACCCTTGGTAAACCACCTGTAATATCCCTTGTTTTTCCTGTAGAACGTGGAATCTTAGCAATGATTTGTCCGATTTTAACTTTCTCGTTCTCTTCAACTGCAATGTGTGCTCCTACCGGAATATTGTATCCTTTTAGACCATTCCCTTTTTTATCCGCAACACGTATAACCGGGTTTTTAGTCTTATCACGGGTATCAATAATAACTTTTTCTCTGTGGCCAGTTTGCTCATCCGATTCTTCACGGAAGGTAACACCTTCGATGATTGCCTCAAATTCTGCCTTACCTTCAAACTCGGAGATAATAACCGCATTATATGGATCCCAGCTACAAATTTTATCGCCTTTAGAAATTTTAGCACCATCCTTCACATACAAAAATGCACCGTAAGGGATGTTGTTTGACATGATCATTTTCTTAGTTCCCGGTTCAACGATACGGAATTCACCAGAACGACCTAGAACAACTTCCAGAGCTCCTTCTGTAGTATCATGACTTACAGTTCTCACATTTTCAAACTCAATAACACCATCAAATTTCGCATTGATCTGAGATTCAGCAGCGATGTTAGATGCTGTACCACCCACGTGGAAAGTACGAAGTGTTAACTGTGTTCCAGGCTCACCAATTGATTGTGCAGCAATTACACCTACAGCCTCTCCCATTTGCACGCGTTTACCGGTTGCAAGGTTTCGTCCATAGCACAATGCACAAACACCGCGCTTACTTTCACAAGTCAAGACCGAACGGATTTCAATTCCTTCCAGAGGTGAATTTTCAATTTTAACAGCCACATCCTCTTCAATATCCTCACCGGCAGAAACTAATAGTTCTCCTGATAATGGATCATAAACATCATGTAAGCTGGTTCTACCCAATATTCTGTCGTATAATGGTTCAACGATATCCTCATTATCTTTCAAAGCGGTAGTATAAATACCTCTCAAAGTACCGCAATCAGTTTCACCAACGATCATGTCCTGAGCCACATCATGCAAACGACGGGTTAAGTAACCCGCATCCGCAGTCTTCAATGCTGTATCGGCCAAACCTTTACGGGCACCGTGGGTAGAAATGAAGTATTCCAATACCGACAATCCTTCTTTAAAGTTGGATAAAATCGGGTTTTCAATGATCTCTCCACCTGAACCTGATTTCTGAGGCTTGGCCATCAGTCCACGCATACCACAAAGCTGACGAATCTGCTCTTTGGAACCACGGGCACCAGAATCAAGCATCATATATACCGAGTTGAAGCCCTGATTATCGCTTGAAAGCTGATTCATCACATTAGCCGTTAAACGGTTATTGA
>JBIIRT010000007.1:0-47663 GCA_044341405.1 Daejeonella sp.
ATTTAGAAATTGCCTGTGGAGAATCCCAGATTGGTCCGCTAACACCGTTTAAATCCCAAACGATTTTTCCCGCACGTAGGGTTAATTCTGCATCCATTTTTTGAGTTCCTTTAAGTGTGTTTCTGCGAACATCTGTAAATCCAAACTCGCCTTTCTTTACACTGAAAACTGCAACATCTGCTTCAGATCCAACACTCAGGTTTCCAAGGTCTGGTCTGTTAATTACCCTTGCAGGACTTGCAGTAGATTTTTCGATTACTTCTTCTAAAGTTAATCCGATATTCAGAAATTTAGACATTACATTCGCCATATCTTTCATTCCACCATTCATACTATCGGAGTGAAGGTCGGTACTGATTACATCCGGTTTGAATCCTTGTTTAATTGCCGGAACAGCCTGACGCCAGAAAAAAGCACCACCACCATGGCCTACATCAAATTTTATTCCTTTTTTCTGAGCATCAAAAATAAATGGCTTTACCACACCTTCATCATCTACAACTGTCTCACGATCTTTCGGTCCGTAAGCAAAGGTATGGGTGAAAATATCACCTGGGCGTAGATGCTCTAAAAAGAGGGATTTTATAGAGTTGGTAGGCTGATGCTCGCCAAAATCAACCATTACAGGTACTTTAGCAAGTTTCCCAGCTTCAACAGCGCGGTCAACCTGTGTGAAATCGCCCCAGTAATGAGCAGATTTAATACCGACGATTATCTTTGGAAACAGCTTATTAATCATATATGCAGTCATTTCAGGATTGAAATCTGCTCTATCCTGTTCTTCAAAGCGACCATACATTCCGGTACCTGCGATATTTAATAAGGCTAGGATACGCGTTTGTGAACGATCGATATTCTGCTCTTTAAAGCGACGAAAGTTTCTCCAACCTGAAGATCCGGCATCAACTACGGTAGTAACTCCCGCTCTGAAAGTAAAAGCATCTGCAGGAACAGCTGTTTGTCCGTCGGCAATATATGATCCCAGATCATTTCCCTGAAATACATGCACATGCATATCGATGATTCCCGGGGTAACAAATAATCCGCTTACATCAACAGTTTTCTTAGCTGAAGTTGCAGGAATATTGGCCGCAACCTTCATGATCTTCCCGCCTGAGATTGCCACGTCCATTTTAGCATTTATTTTATTTGTTGGGTCAATCACATGGCCGCCTTTGAGTAAAATATCGATTTCCTGAGCGCTAAGACTGATACTGCTGAATGCCAGCAAAAAGGTCAGAATACCTGAAAATGTAATGTTTGTTTTGTAAGTTCTCATCATTTTTTATTGTTAATTATGCTCCAATATAATTCAAGAATTTTAAGGACGGGCATTTATGATGAAAATTTCTTTCAAAATTTGATAAAAGGTTCTCAAATTGCCGTTTGTTAAAGATTTTAATTTTATAACATGTTTATTACATATAGATTAAATCCATTATTTTAACGGTTCCAATAATTGATTCAATGAAATATTTTTCTGTCTTTTTGCTATTTATAGTAACAATTTCTAAGGCTCAGCAGCCTATTCAGATTTCGGCTGATGGGTTTAAACAACTTGATCTTTTCAACGTGAAAATGAAAAGCAATGTTTCCTGTTACCGAATACCTGCAATAATAGTTGCAAAGAATGGTGATCTGATTGCTGCAATCGATGAAAGGGGCCCATCATGTGCTGATCTTAAAGCCAATGATAACATTAATATTGTGATGCGGAAGAGTAAAGACAATGGTAAAACTTGGTCGGATATCCGCACATTGGCTGACTATCCTTTGGGTAAATCAGCATCAGATCCTTCTTTTATACTTGACAATTCAACGGGTACAATATTTCTTTTTTATAATTACATGGATCTGGATAAAGAGCGGGATGTTTATTATCTGCATGTGATGAAAAGTACTGATAATGGTGAAACCTGGTCGCAAGCTGAAGATATAACCAAACAAATCAGCAAGCCGGAATGGCATGGCGACTTTAAATTTATTACTTCAGGAAAAGGTACTCAAACCTCTTCGGGGATATTGTTGCATACATTGGTCAATTTAAAGTATGGAGTATTTATTTTTGGTTCAGATAATAATGGGAAGACCTGGTTTTTAAAAGAAACACCAATCAAGCCGGCTGATGAATCTAAAATTATTGAGCTAAGTGATGGTTCCTGGATGGTTAATTCGAGAGTGAATTCACCGGGCATGCGCTATGTGCATATTTCAAATGATCAGGGGAATAGCTGGAGTAGCAGGGCTGATAATGCTTTGATTGATCCGGCCTGTAATGCAGCTATTATTCGCTACAACTATAAAAAAATGAACTGTCTGTTGTTCGTTAATGCAGAAAGTAAAAATTCACGTAAAAATCTAAGTATTAAAGTTAGTTATGATGAAGGTAAGTCCTGGACTCAAGGAAAGACAATTTATGAAGGTGAATCGGCCTATTCTGATGTTGTGGTTTTGAAAAATGGAGAAATCGGACTATTATTTGAGAAAAATGGATACCGTGAAAATGTATTTCTTAGTTTTCCATTTCAATGGATAGGCAATTAATTTAAGGCTTTACCTCTAAGGTCGGGTTCAATATAAAATCTTACCGGACTGCCAAGCCCGATAAAAAACAGCTCCGGGTAAAATAAACCTTGGCGGAGGAGTTCCAGCTTCCGCTGGAATGACAACAATTTTGGAGATTAGGAGCTTCCGCTGGAATGACAACAATTTTGGAGATTAGGAGCTTCCGCTGGAATGACAACAATTTTGGAGATTAGCAGGTTACAGATTTCACTGGAATGACAACGATTTATTGCCGGAACTACTCCGGAGGAAAGGGCTGAACTGGCCTATATCAAACAGGAACTGCTTTCCCAAATCAAATTATATTGGCTGGATTGCCCAATCTAACTAGTAATATTGGTGTTTATTAATCTACCTAACATCTGACTCAAATTATAAGTTTATATTCTGAAACTATATTTGAACCAGACTAATTTTAAATTAATTTCTACTGTATATCTTAATAAAGTTTAAAATTTAAGCTGAAAATTGGCACAAGGCAACAAAAATATCACACTGTTTTTCCTTGATTTTACTTTCTTTTTTAATTAACTTAGCTTTGTATCAAACTAATACTTATGGCAATTTACAAACTTCAGGTAAACGGAAAGACCCTGCAGGCTGATGTCGAAGCAGACACCCCATTATTGTGGGTATTGCGTGATCATTTAGGCCTTGTTGGAACTAAATATGGTTGCGGTATCGCACAATGCGGAGCATGTACTGTTCATGTGAATGGATCTGCCACTCGTTCTTGCGTATATCCTGTTTCGGCAGTCGGTAATTCACAGGTAATTACCATTGAAGGATTGTCTGAAAAGGGAGATCATCCTTTACAAAAGGCATGGGATGAGATTGACGTAGCACAATGTGGGTATTGTCAGGCTGGTCAGATCATGACCGCTGCGGCACTTTTAAAGCAAAACCCAAAGCCAAGTATGGATGAAATTGAAGTTACAATGAATGGTAATATTTGCCGTTGCGGTGCATATCACCGTATTCGTGATGCGGTAAAATTGGCCAGCTCTAAAATCTGATCATTATGACAAGTAAAACGACAAACAGCAGGCGTGATTTTTTAAAAATGACTGCAATAACAGGGGGAGGCCTTGTACTTGGATTTAATTGGTTTAGTGCTGAAGCCAGTGCGCCAAAAGTTATATCCAGTTCAGCAATGGCTGCCGGAGATATAGGGTTCAATAGTTACCTTTCTATTGCAAGTGATGGCACGGTGACAATCATGTCGCCAAATCCAGAGCTTGGTCAGAATATAATCACCTCATTTCCAATGGTGGTTGCTGAAGAGCTTGAAGCCGACTGGACTAAGGTGAAAGTACTACAAGCGAACCTTGATAATAAATATGATCGTCAGCTTACCGGCGGAAGCGGGGCAGTTCCTCATTCTTGGAAATTGCTTCGAAATGCTGGTGCAACAGCTAAGTTCATGCTGATTGCAGCTGCTGCCAAACAATGGGCGGTACCTGTAGCAGAATGTACAGCAGCAAATAGTTTTGTAATTCATGCCCGCAGCGGCAAGAAATTAAGTTTTGGAGAGCTTGCAGAGGCGGCATCTAAAATACCTGTTCCTGCAAATGTCAAGTTAAAAGACCGTAAGGATTTTAAGTTAATCGGAAAATCAGTAAGAAACGTTGAAAATCAGAAGATCGTCACGGGGAAACCATTGTTTGGAATGGATTTTTACAGAGAAGGAATGGTTTATGCAATGATTCAGAGACCTGCTTTTGGAATGAAGTTAAAATCTTTTGATGCCACTATAACCAAGGCAATGCCTGGCATTATTAATGTGGTTTCATTCAAAAATAATGTGGCAGTTGTCGGTAAATCAACCTGGGAAATTCTCAAAGCCAGAAAGTTATTGAAAGTAGATTATGAAAAGGATGGTGATCTTGAAAGTACAGAAGATCACGACAAACTTTTTTTATCTTTAATGGATAGTGGAGAAGCTACTGTCAGACGTAAGGATGGCGATGTTGAGACAGCCTTTAAAAATGCAGCGAAAGTCATAAAAGGGGAGTACCAATGTCCATTTATTTCTCATAGTCCGATGGAACCCATGAACTTTTTCGCAGATGTTCGTGCTGATGGGGTTGAGCTGGTCGGACCGACACAGACACCTGCAAGAGCTAGGGCCGAAGTTTCACAATTACTTAATATACCTGAGGATAAAATCACCTTACAACTAACCCGATTAGGAGGTGGTTTTGGAAGAAGATTAAAGAATGATTATGTTACCGAAGCTGCAGAATTATCTAGCATTATCAAGAAGCCTGTAAAGTTAATCTGGTCAAAAGAAGATGATATGACAGGAGGAACTTATCGCCCTGCTGTTCGTTATCGCTTTGAAGCTGCATTGGATGCTACGGGAAATTTAACTGGTTATAAGTTAAGAGGAGTTGGAATTAATTCCGGAAATTCTACGCGAGAGCATAATTTTCCTTCCGGAGCAATAGACAATTTACTGATTGATTCTGTTGAACATAAATCTCCGATTACCACTGGACCATGGCGTGCACCAATAACTAATTTCCTAGCTTTTGCTGAGCAGGCATTTATTGATGAAGTTGCACATGCTGCCGGTAAGGATCCTGTTCAGTTTAGATTGGATCTACTTGCCAAAGCAAAGCGTTCGCCTGTTGGAGAGATTCGTTATGATATTAACCGTATGGAATCTGTTATTAAAATGGCAGCTGATAAATCGGGATGGGGTAAAAAGAAAGATGTTTCTCAAGGATTTAGTGTTTATTTCTCTCATGCTTCTTACGTTGCTCAGGTTGCTGATGTGATTATGCGCAACGGACTGCCAGTTGTTAAAAAGATCTATGCAGTATCAGATTGCGGACAGGTTGTCGCACTTAATGGTGCTACACATCAGGTTATGGGCGGTGTTGTTGATGGTATGGGTCACGCGATGTACAGTAAATTAAGTTTCAGGGAAGGAGTTGCAGATCAGAATAATTATAATACTTACCGTCTGATAAAAATGAAAGAAGTACCTGAAATTGAAACTCATTTTGTAGATAACGGAATTGACCCTACCGGTTTAGGTGAGCCTGCTCTTCCACCAACAGGAGGTGCCGTTGCAAATGCAATATTCAAAGCAACAGGTAAGCGTTTAAGAAATCAGCCTTTTATCGAGGAGGATGTTTTTAAAACAGTTTCTTAAAAATTTTAGTTTTAGAGAAGCCGCCTGAATATATTCAGGCGGCTTTTTTTATGTTTAATCCACAGAAATGTCAATTTATTTCAAATAATTCAAGAGTAGTGATAGAATATTTATTTTAGTTTATAAATATCATATCGAATTATGAAATGCCCAAATTGTCAAACAACCTTGCTTATTGCAGATAAAAAAGGAATTGAGATTGATTATTGTCCGGATTGCCGGGGTATCTGGCTAGACCGTGGTGAATTGGAGAAAATTCTTGAACGTTCAGCAGAACACTATTCAAACAAACTTAACTACGATTCTGATTATAAAAAGTATCAGTATGATCAGGATGATAACTATCATAAAAACCATCCTTACCGCAAGAAGAAATCATTTTTGAATGACATTTTTGATTTTTAGCTTTATCTGAGTCAGAAATTTGTATAATGCCTCTATACCATTCATGGTATAGAGGCATTGTTTTTAATGCTCATTTTTAGGGTTTATAGCAGGAAATAGCTTTTAAATCATAGCTTTGCGGAATTATTTTCCGAAAGCCCAGTTAATGTTTCTGCAATCTTTCGCAATTATTTAAATCCAAAATATGAGAAAGATTGTTGATTACCGAAAGATTTTAGGCGTTGACAAAAATGCCGAGTTGCAGGAGTTGAAAACTGTTTACCGCACTTTGATGAAGAACTGGCATCCTGATAAGTTTACCGAATCTGTTGATAGTAAGCAAGAAGCTGAAGAGAAAAGTAAGAGTATAATTGAAGCTTATCATTTTCTGGTTAGCATTGCTCCAGAAACCCGAATGCAAACACTCGATGATTATAATTTAACTATCAGTAGTATTGGTGTAGCTGATTTTGAATATCATGGACAAGTCTTGACAGTTAAATTTGGTGATGGTAATGAATATGAATATTTTGACGTTCCAAGGGCTGTCTATATAAAACTGATTAATTCCGAGTCTCCAGGAAGGTTTGCACGCAGACATATTTATAATAATTTTATATACAGAAGTACCAGTAAGCGTGTTTCTATAGCCTAATCCTTCCATATTTTAGTACATTTTTTTTTGATCGTAAATAATTTGTTTATAAAAACTGCTTATTTACCATATTTTATGGGTTAGAGAATCTGCTTAGTTTTAGAGCTGAGGATAGGCCCCTATAGTTTCTTTCTACTGATTTTGATTAGGACATGAAAACTGATAAACGGCATAAAATTGTATTTGAAAGGCTGGATTGGGATTTTTACTGAGGCAGTATTTGTTGGTTTTATTCCAGGTATACTGAGGGATTCTTCCTTTGAAGCATAGTGATTTATAAAAGCTCGAAGCCCAAAGTGTGTTTTAGGATTTTAAAGAATTAAATAGATTTTCGGTACTGTTATGTCTTCATCCAGCCCTGAATTGGTAATAGGTAACAGTTATTATGTAGTAGATAACTGGAAACTAACACCCGTGTCCTTCACCTTCAAGCATATTCCTGGCATGAAATACTCCAGGGAGGATAGCCTGCATAGATTCTTTAGCTCCATTTGTACTTCCTGGGAGTGTCACGATTAAAGTTTTGCCGATAGATCCGGCAACCGAGCGGCTCATCATTGCAAGCGGGGTTCGCATCTGTCCGAAATTACGTATGGCTTCAGTAATGCCATCTGCATCTCTTTCAATAATCTCTCTCACGGCACTCACTGTGTTATCCCTGGGGCCAAGTCCGGTACCTCCGGTAGTAAAAATAAACTGTATATCTTCATTTACCCAATCTAAAATCTGTTTTTGTATTTCGTCTTTATTGTCAGGGAGAACTTTATAATGCAAAACTTTGGCATTTGATATTTCAAGCATATTACAAATAAGCTTTCCGCTTTTATCTTCACGTTCACCCCTAGCAGTTGAATCAGAGCAAACTAAAACGGCGCAGGTAGCTGAGGTTTCAGTGTATCGGCTGCGGTCACTTTTTCCCCCTTTCTTTTCCAAAAGTTTGATATTACCAATCTCGAGATTAGCATCGACAGGTTTGAGCATGTCGTAAATTTCCAATGCAGCAACAGAAACGGCCGTCAGTGTTTCCATCTCTATTCCGGTTCGGCCAATTGATTTAGCCTCACCTTGAATTACTATTCCAGTCCGACTCAAAATGTCATCATTGAATAAATCAGAATGAAGTTTTCTTCCCAAAAATTCAAAGGTAAAATCCATTCCATCAATTGTAACCGGGTGACAATGTGGTAAGAGTTGTGGAGTTAACTTCGCACCTAAAAAGCCGGCCGCACGTGCAACATCAAATAGGTTCCCTTTAGGAAGTTTATTTGAATTAATCAGGTCAATGCTAGCTTCCGAACAAAATATAATTCCTACTGCCCTTGCAGTACGAAGTGTGATTTGTTTATGACTGATATCGCGCATTTTTGGGTTGTTAATAGTTAGTTAGTTAGTTAGTTAGTTAGTTGGTTAGTTGTTAGTTGGTTAGTAATTTACCGTTTTAATCAAAGGTATTACTAATAGTTAAAACCCAATATCACAAATTTAATATGAACCAGGATTTAGTCTTGGTTCTTGGTTCTTAATTCTTGGCTCTTGATTCTTGGCTCTTGGTTCTTAATTCTTGACTCTTGGTTCTTGGCTCTTGATTCTTGACTCTTGGTTCTTGACTCTTGGTTCTTGACTCTTGATTCTTGACTCTTGGTTCTTGGCTCTTGATTCTTGACTCTTGGTTCTTGACTCTTGGTTCTTGGCATGATATTGAGGCCCAAGAACATTCACACCTATCTGGGCACTGGCCCCCATTCCATGAAGAAAAAATACAACAGGTACACTGGTAAAATTTTCAATTCCGGAAGGAATATAGTACATGTATTTCCGAGTCAAACCATCATAAGTCATGGAATCAGTATGCAAGCCCTGATTTTTAACTGATTGACCATAGCTAAGAGGGCTTAAAAACAAGCAGAAACAAAAATAAATAACGTTAATTTTCATCATATGAACAATCAATATTGGCTATAATTATCAAGTATCTGAAAATTTATGAAAAATTCTTTGTTTCACATATATTAATCAACTTTTATCTGTTTTAACTTTCCAAAAAATGTGTATTTTGCTCTGCGAATGGTTGCGTGTGTGATAAATTCCTTAAATCAAAATTTACTAAGATCAGGTTGTGATTTAATTAATCACAAACAAAAAAGGAATGATTTTTTATTAAATATTTTTTCACACGCAAGCAGGATAAAATCAAATAATTAGTCAGATGAAAATTGGTCTTTTTATACCGTGTTATGTAAATCAGCTGTATCCTAATGCGGCAATAGCTACGCTTGAACTTCTTCAAAAGTTAGGTGCTGAGGTTAGCTATCCTTCAAAACAAACCTGTTGCGGTCAGCCAATGGCTAATTCAGGTTATGAACATCTTACGCAATCTTGTAATGATCTTTTTGTTGAGAATTTTTCAGGATTTGATTATATCGTTGCCCCATCCGCAAGTTGTGTATTGCATGTAAAAGATCATTTACATTCTCATACAGATGAAGTTGCTGCTTCAGATATACGCGGCAGGATTTACGAGCTGGTTGAATTTCTTACCGATGTTTTAAAGATTGAGAAACTAGATGCTCATTTCCCTCATAAAGTTGGTGTCCATCAGAGTTGTCATGGATTAAGGGGTCTTCATTTGGCACAAATGTCTGAGCTTGTTTCTCCGGATTTTTCTAAACCCAGGAAATTGTTGGGTATGGTTTCCGGACTTGAGCTTACAGAACTAGACCGGGTGGATGAGTGTTGTGGATTCGGGGGACTTTTCTGTATTGCAGAGGAAGCTGTATCTGTAAAAATGGGCAAGGACCGGATCACAGATCATACTAAGCATGGTGCAGAGTATATAACTTCACCTGACTTATCCTGTCTGATGCACATGGAGGGAATCATGCATAGAAATAAAAGCAAAGTCAAAATAATACACATAGCAGAAATATTAAACAGCTCATCTATAAAGGCATGAAAAGTACCTTAGATCACGCAGCATTAGCAGAAGAATTTAATAAAGATGAAGAACGTGTCGACTGGCATGATGGTTCACTTTGGTGGATCAGACAAAAACGCGACAAGGCTGCTAATCAAACTCCGCAATGGGAAGAATTGCGTGAAGCGGCCTCAGCCATTAAATCCAATGTGATTTCCAATTTGTACGATTATCTCATTCAATTTGAGGAAAATCTGAAGAAAAATGGAGTTAAAGTTTACTGGGCATCTGATGCAGAGGAGCATAATCAGATTGTTTATTCTATCCTAAAGGAAAAGGAAATTACTCAGATGGTTAAAAGTAAGTCTATGCTTACTGAAGAATGCCAATTAAATGAATACTTGGAAGACCGTGGAATTGAGGTAATAAACTCTGACCTTGGGGAATATATACAACAAATTGATAATGAGCCACCTAGCCATATTGTATTGCCATGTATTCACAAACGTAAAGAAGAAATTGGCGAGTTATTTCATGAGCATCTCGGAACAGAAAAAGGTCTTTCAGATCCAACTGTATTAACTAGGGTTGCACGTAAACACCTTAACAATGTATTCCTGACACGTCGTGCAGCACTTACCGGCGTCAACTTTGCTGTTGCTGAAACCGGGGAGTTTGTGGTTTGTACCAATGAGGGGAATGCAGATATGGGTGCGCATCTTTCTGAGGTTCAGATTGCTTCCATGGGATTAGAAAAAATTATTCCGGAGCGTAAGCACCTTGGGGTTTTTTTAAGATTATTGGCCCGCAGTGCAATTGGGCAACCCATAACCATTTACTCCAGTCATTATAAGAAACCGCGCATCGGACAAGAGATGCACTTAATATTAGTTGATAAGGGTAGAAGTGATTTATTGGCCCGACCAGATTTCAGAGATTCTTTGAAATGTATTAAATGTGGTGCTTGTATGAATACTTGTCCGGTTTACCGTAAAAGCGGCGGTTTAAGTTATCATAATACTATCTCCGGACCTATTGGGGCAATTCTTGCGCCAAATCTGGATATGAAACAGCATGCAGATCTGCCCTTTGCTTCAACACTTTGTGGTTCATGTACCAATGTATGTCCGGTGAAGATTCCAATTCATGATCAGCTTTATAAATGGCGTCAGGAAATTGTGAAACTAGGTTATTCAGCAAACCGTAAGACCTTCAGTATGAAGGCAATGGCCTTGACTCTTTCTTCCCCAGAAATTTATAAGACAGCCGGGAAAACTGGACGCTGGTTACTGAATAATGCGCCATTTGCAATCAACAATAAGTTCAATCCTTGGTATAAACAACGCGATATGCCGGATAGTACACAGGAATCTTTTGGAGAGTGGTATGCAAAGAATGGTTCAAAGAAATGATAAAATAAATTAAATGAGTACCAGAGAAAATATACTTGCGGCTGTTAAAAAAAATCAGCCACCGCTTTCAGCCCTTCCGGATATTTCGATGTTTAAGGTGCATGAGGTAGATATTGTTAAAAAGTACAGTGAAATGTTTGCTGGCATTGGTGGGTTGCTTGTTTCGGCAGGAAGTCTGGAGAATGTAAAGCAACAGATTCGAATGAATTTTAATCAAGGCAAGCGAATTCTCACAACACTCCCTGCTTTATCTGATGTTGCCGAATTATGTGACCCAGATTCAGATCCTCACAGTCTGTTGGACGTAGAGTTAGCCATTATTGAAGCACGTTTTGCCGTAGCAGAAAATGGCGCAGTTTGGTTAACAGAAGATGTTATGGGGCACCGAATATTACCATACATTGCCCAGCATCTTGCAGTAATTGTTTCTGAAAATAGCATTGTTTCAACTATGCATGATGCCTATAAATGTATTGGTTCAGAAGATTATGGATTCGGAGGTTTTATCGGCGGCCCTTCTAAAACAGCCGATATTGAGCAGGCTTTAGTGCTAGGTGCTCATGGTCCTTTGAGTATGACCGTTTATCTGATTAAATAATTTACCCTGATACAAATGAACAACGATTCAATCATTATTCGTGATAATTTAAAAGAGCAGTACAGAGATATTTATACTGATGAGGTTTTGTTGGCCTTGAATACAATGGCCCATTTTAATAAATCAGTGAAGCATTTAATGAGCGAGCGGATTAAACGCCGTAATGATCGTCATAACAATAGCAAAAGAATTGAATTTTATCATCCTGATAGTCTGATTCCTGGTTCAACCATTAAAGTTTCTGATGCCCGGGATGGAAGGTTCGAAGGTTCTGTGATTCCACATGACCTTCAGCAGCAGTGGATTCAGGGAACAGGGCCGGCAGCAAAACCTAATACGACTCTTGAGAGTAGCATCAGAAACGCAGCCTATGCGCTTTTATCAGGAGCTGATGGCTGGATGTTTGACGGAGAAGATGCTCTGGGCCAAATTGAAAGTATGTCGCTGGATAACCAGCGAAATCTAAAACTTGCAATTGCCAAAGACCCGGTTTTTTTAAAAGTGGCAGAGCAGGTTGCTTCCGAAATGAATCGCTGGTCTGAGGGATTTCTAGGTCAGAAAATAGTAGAGGATTGGAAAAGTCAGCTTGATTTTACTACCAAAATCTTCAGATGCCGTGGACTTCATTTAGACGACAGGCATATTCGTGATTCTGATGGTGTGGCATTAGCTGCGTCAATTGCCGATCTTTGCCTGTATGTAGTTAATAATTACAGACAATTAAGGAAGGCAGGTTCATCAATTGTTCTGTATTTGCCTAAAATACAAACAGCAGGTGAGGCCGCTTTATGGAATAGTATGTTAAGTGCTTTGGAAGATCATCTCGGACTTGACAATGGAACCATAAAAGTATATCTGCTGGTAGAGCAACTTGAAGCTACTTATCAGTTATTGGAGATCAGAGCTGTTTTGGGTAAACATTTTGTTGGCTATAATACCGGGCGCTGGGATTATATTAACAGTGTTTCAGATGCAATGGCGTGGGATAATAACTTTATCAATCCAAATATTGAATCTGTGACCATGACTTATGGTTACATGCGGAATTATGAAGACAGGGTTCGCAGAGCAGTAAATACACCTGATGTTAATGGAAATTGTGCAATATGGCAGGGAGGAATGGAGCCAAATATCCCCGTGGGTTCTGAAGAAGGCGTTGCTGCCAGCATGAAAAAAGCATTAGCAGGAGCAGAAAGAGAGCAACGTGAAGGAGCAAGTGGAAAATGGGTGGCTCATTGGAAAATGGTAAACATAGTAAGGCCGGTCTGGGAAAAGATAGGGGAAGCTAATCAGGTTGGCCGTAAATTTCCTGCTCTTACCCATACACAACAGGATGCCGATGGTTTGATTTTGCTCGAACCTGCACCTATTACCATCCGGGGAGCAAGAAATTTGCTAAGTGTTGCCATTCAATATGGTAATGCTTTTGCCCAGGGTATGCAGGCAGCAGCACTTAAGGCTGCAGATGATTTCGGTAACGATGATATACTCTATCTGATGGAGGATATGGCAACCGGTGAAATCAGGTTAAGTATTGTTTGGGAATGGGTGCACAAGGGGGCAGTATTTACTGAAGATGATGCTGAGACTGGGATAAAAACAGGTGATAAGTTCAGTTATGATTTACTGAAGAAATTGATTGATGAAGAATATGCAAAGTTGTTAAATGCGGATAATAAAGACGTTTATGATGCCTCAAAAATAACAACCTTACCAATTGCAAGGGAGATTGCAGAGATTTACGTTTTCAATGAATTTAAGATTCCTTGGTTTATTGACTTACTTAACATTAACCTGAACAATCAAGATCTTGGTGAGGCCAGAAAAAGAATAGCAGACTATATCGAAACATTTAAGAAGGAAGGTAAACGTATTACAGAGAATCCTGATTTTATTGTTTAGACATTTTACTGGAATCAGTTTTTTGAAACGAGATTTTATTAAATCTAGATTAAATTTCAACTATTTAATTATGAATCGTTTTAATACGATACTGGCTAAGGTTTTTTGTTTGTTGAATTTTCTTTTGGTTTTTCCTTTTCTAGGATTTCCCCAAACACAGCGGCCTAATATCATATTTATTTTAACCGATGACCAACGTTGGGATGCATTAGGCTTTGCCGGAAATACAATTATTAAGACTCCGGAAATGGATGATCTCGCAAGATCCGGAACGTATTTCAAGAATGCATTTTCAACAACCCCTATTTGTGCAGCAAGCAGGGCTTCAATTCTAAGCGGTTTGTATGAACGAACTCATGGCTATACCTTCCAAAAACTCAAACTCCAACAAGCTTATGCTGAAATGATATTTCCCAAAATCTTGAAAGATAATGGTTATCACATTGGTTTTTTCGGGAAACTGGGAGTTATAATGGATAAACCTGAGCAATATTTTGATCAGAGTGATTTTTATGACCGAGGTGCCGAACCTGACCGCCGTGGGTACTTTTATAAGACTATTGGTAAGGACACCGTTCATCTTACTAGATATAGCGGGTTTCAGGCACAAGAATTTATTAATAATGCACCCAGAAACAAACCTTTTTGCCTTTCAGTTTTTTTTAGTGCCCCGCACGCGCATGATCCTGCAAAAGATCAATTTTTTTGGCAGGAGAAGTCAAATAGGCGTTATGATAATATAGTCTTTCCTGAACCGGTTTTATCAGATGATAAATATTTCAATCAATTACCTGCAGAGGTAAAAAACGGTTTCAACAGAACAAGATGGAAATGGCGATTTGATACCCCAGATAAGTATCAAAAGAGTATTCAGGGATATTATCGGATGATTACAGAAATAGATGATGAAATTGGAATGCTTCGTAAATTATTGAAGGAAAGGGGCTTATCGGAAAATACCATTTTCATTGTGATGGGGGATAATGGCTATTTTACAGGTGATCGGCAGCTTGCCGATAAATGGCTGATGTACGATGCATCAATTCGCATTCCTCTTATTATTTATGATCCCAGAATAAATAATCCTTCATCTATTGATGCCATGGTTTTGAATATTGATGTATCTAAATCAATTCTTGAGTTTGCAGGATTGCAGGCGCCCAAAAATTATCAGGGTATAAGTCTCAATCCTTTTCTGTTGAAAGGGAATAAAACCCCAATAGTGAGAAAAAATATTTTGATAGAACATCTGTGGAAATTACCTGAAATTCCTTCCAGTGAAGGCATTCGGACTGCCCGATGGAAATATTTTCGGTATAGATTAATCAAGGCACCTGAAGAATTATACGATTTACAGAATGATCCGCTTGAAACTATAAATTTAGCAGGTGATGCAAGGTATTCAAAGCAGATTAAGATGTTGAAGAAGCAATTAAATGTCCGTTCTGAAAGATATAGTTCAGAAAAACTTGTTTCTGAAGAAGCCGAAATTACAAATATGAAGTTTTAACAAAATATTGGTACAATAGATTTTACCTCAATTAATTATGAAAAATTTCCACTTATTATTTTTTTGTTTATTTCTTCTGGTTCAAAACAATTGCGATGCACAGGTAACAGCCAGGGATATTTTGAAACAGAAAACAGAGAAGGATCTGCAAACAATCATAGCCAGCTCATCTTCTTTAACTGGTCTTATGGCTATTGATTTAACAAGCGGAGAATCAATAGGGATTAATGAGGGAATTTCTTTTACACAGGCCAGTGCGATTAAAATCCCAATTCTAATGGAGGTTTATAAACAAGCCTATGAAAAGAAGTTTGCATTAACTGACCTTAAACCATTATTACCTTCCAATACAGTAGCCGGTTCAGGTATTCTCAATGTTATGGTTGATCCGGTTAATCTCAGTATTCGTAATTTATGTGTCTTAATGATCGGACTGAGTGATAATTCAGCAACAAATACCCTGATTGAATTGGTTGGGATGAAAAATGTGACCAATACCATGAATTCCCTTGGATTCTCAAATACCAGATTACAGCGCAGGATGATTGATCAGCCTGCTTCCCTTAGAAATGAGGAGAATATTTCAACCCCTGCTGAAGCTGTGGGAATTTTGAAATTATTATTTGAAGGTAAATTTATTGATAAGTCTACCTCAGAGGAGATTTTATCCATTCTGCAAAAGAATCCGATTGAGAATAGCAATTTAGCAGTCGGTCTGCCGGAAAATGTAAAACTAGCCTTCAAGCCCGGTGGAATGGGAGGAGTGTCTACAGAATGGGCAATTGTTTATTTGTCAAATAGGCCCTATGCACTTGCAATAATGGAAAATTATAAAACTCCGACAACTCCTGCTGGGATTATAAGTTCACTGTCCAGAAGGATTTATGATTATTTTTCGATGATGAAAGCTACGAAATACGGGGTGATAATTGAGAATTGACTCCCGATAGCCATCGGGATGACAGTTGACTCCCGATAGCCATCGGGATGACAGTCAATTATCAACTGTCAATTATTTCGGACCTCCTCCAAACTTATTCAATCTCATCGCAAAAGAAAGCATGAAATACTGCCCAAGCCTGTTGATTTGACGGTCAATAATAATATTATCAAAAACATCTCTTGAAATGCCCGTATTTTGATTTAGAAGGTCATTGCCCTCAAATCGTATGGTTCCATTATTTCCTTTCAGAAAACGATATTCGGTATAAAGACGAAGAATGGTTGGATTTCTTACAATTCCATCATCAAAACCAGTATTTATTGTTTTTCTAAGATCGTACCCTAAAGTAAGATCTTTAAAAAAATAATTTCTTCCCCTAAGTTGAAAACTCAGACTATTGGTTTGGCGGTCTGTGAAATTCGATTGAGAATATTGAGTCTTATTAATAGCATAGGAAGTTTCTAATTCTACGTCGATCACATCATTTACGTCTACTTCGAATTCAAGCTCTTGTCTGACCAGGTAATTTTTGGCAACGTTTCTATTCTGATCGATAAAGGCCACATTATTATTTAGATTGGCTGAGCCGGAGTAGGTTAGGGTATACTTACGCTCTGCAAAAGGCTTGCCATAGGAGTAATCTCCACGAAGTGAATAAAATCCATCAGTATTGATATAGCTTGTTAACTGATTTACCGTGTTTGGAATTTGGATTTTTGTGGTCACAATTTTATCCTGAGTCTGACTGAATGAGAGGTTTGCATACAATACATGGCCCATATTCCAGTCAGATTGATTATATCTTGCATTAAGAGAATGAACAAATTCAGGCTTTAGATCTGGATTACCTGTGATGGTATTTTGAAGGTTAGAATTATCGGTTATAGGCTGCAATTGAAGGAAGCCCGGCTGGTTATTACGACCCCAGTAATTGATATTTAATGACTGTTGTTTTGAGAAATTATATACCATTCGTGCTGAAGGTATCATGTTAAAGGTTCGTTTGTTAGTATTAATGTTTCTGCTGATATTCTGGCCCTTAAGAATTGCGGGTTGAGCACTAAACCCAAGTGTATAATTGAATTTCTCTTCGATAAACCTGTAATTCGCTCCGAACCTGTGCGTATAAAATTGAAACTCATAATTATTACTCAGATCGACATTGAATATCTGATTTCCATTAATTACATCATTGGTTATACGATCGGTAGTTGTTCCAGACCTACTATGACTATAATTAAACTCTAAAAAGTTTTTTGCCCATAATGGCTCCATATAAGTGATGTTCGACCATAATGAATAGTTATTGTTTGAATTTGCAATTAATTGATTCTGAATTCGTGTTGAGTCACGTCCAGCAAGTCTGATTAGGTAATTATTGAAAACATCGCGATCATTATTACCATTTGAATAGTTCAAGTTTCCACTTAAACTCATATTCCTTCCCTTTTTGGCAAACTTGTGATTATAATAGAAATTCGAACCCATGTTTAAATTCATGGAATTCGTACCGGAAATATTATTTCTGATGGTGCTTAAGGTTTGCTGGGATATATTAGTTTCTCCAACATTCGAAGAAAGGTCTGAATTGTAAGAAAATCTGGGAGAAATTCTGATGAAGGTTAATGTATCAGGTTTCAAAACAATATTGCCCGAAAAGTTATGACTGTTATTATCGCTATTATTATCGGAGACAGCATTCTCAAGCCTGGTAAAATTCTCTAGAAAATTTTGTGATATAGTCTTGCTTAATGTCTCGTTTCTGCGATTATTAAAACTGTACCCGGCATCTGCGGATACCTTTTTACTCCAGTCATTCCGGTAGTTCATATTTGCAGAGTTCGTACTTGTAATACCATTGGAATTCCCTCCACGCATGTTGATATTATTGACAGTACCGTCAAATGAAAGCTGTCGTTCACCTTTAAAGGTGTTACCTCTCAAACTGGTATTATACCTATCTTCATTACCCATTCCACCAAAAATTCTGGCAGAGTAACCACGCTTTTTATCTTCCTGGATTGTTAGATTCAACACTTTCTCAGCTACTCCGGTTTTTACACCAGTTATATTCGCATGATCACCATAATCATCAATGATCTGAAGATTTTTGATAATATCTGCAGGAAGGTTTTTTATTGCAGTAGCTACATCTGTTCCGAAAAAATCCTTCCCATTGATTCTTATTTTGGTAATTGCTTCACCTTGGGTTGTAACATTACCATCAGCATCAACTTTAACACCCGGAAGCTTTCTTAGAATCTCGTCCACGGCATCTCCCTGTCTAACAGGAAAGGAGGAAGCACTAAATGTAACAGTGTCTTCACTGATTTTAATTGCTGTCACAGCAGTGATAACAACCTCATCTAAACTATTGGAGGAGGGTTTTAAAATGATTGGAGGCAATTGCAATGAATTACCATTGGATATGACATATGCTTTGATAAATGTCTTAAATCCTATAAATGCAGCAGAAAGTGTAAAATTAGCCCACTTAACATTATTTAAATTGAAATTTCCATCAAGATCGACAGAAGTTTGAATGCTGTCTTGCCCATTTTTTAGTTTAATCAGGGTTCCTGTAAGAGGAATACCAGCTGTGTCCAGAACATTTCCCTTTACCTGATAATTCTGTGAATAACTTAAGAAGGATAAGCAAACTAAAAACAGGGTAAGAAAAAATCCTCTCATATAATTATTCGGTTCAAATAAATGCTTATTTAAATCTTTAAAACTTTAGATATCTTCAGGATATCGTGGATTAAATTTATAAACTGCCGTTTCTTTTAAAGGTGGCAAATATAACTTTAAGCAATATTTAAGCTGTTTAATGTTCAGTATTGTTACATAGTTTGTACAATGATTTTACATTAATTTGTTTTTTAAGCTTTGAGATGCACCTATTTAGACTTTCTAGAGTTAGGATTTTACTGTTATCTTCTTGGTTATTACAAAATTGTTTACGTACCCACCAATGTTTTAGGTCAAATTTTTAATTTTAAGGTGGTATATCCGATATTAAATAAATTGTATTTTTAGTTCGGACAATTAATTTATTAATGCTCGCAAGGGAGATTTCACCTGTTTTTAATAGAATTGTATGAAGAGAAGACAATTCATGTCTAGTACGCTTTTTGCGGGTTTAGGAAGTGTGAGTCTCAATGTAATTGGGGCTGAGAATTTGATTGTTTCTGAAGATTCTGGATGGTTTAATTCAAATATTTTAGACTTAAATAAGCTTCATGAGTTTTACCGTGCTGAGATATTCAACAGGTTTATACCCCATATGGATCAGTACGTAATTGACCATAAGCTTGGTGGATTCATGACATCTATCGATATAACTAATGGCAAGCAGGTTAATTCGAATAAGACTGCCTGGTTTGAAGGTAGGGGAATGTGGACTTATTCTTTTCTTTATAATAACTTCGAAAAGAATCCTAAATATTTAGAAATCGCTACAAAATCCAAGGATTTCATTCTGAAACATTTGCCAAGGGATGATAAATTTTTTACTTCTTCTTACAGTAATGATGGAAAGCCTTTATCAGGCCCGGGTGATATTTATTCCAGCTTATTTGTAGCTGAAGGTCTTTTTGAGTTTTCAAAAGCTACAAATGATAAAAAGTACTTTAACATAGCTAAAGAAATTATTTTGTCTTGTCTTAAAAGATATGATAGTCCAGATTATGACTATTATGTTGCCTACCTGAACCCTGAAGCACCTAGAATTCCTGGCCCGAGGGTACTTGGACATTGGATGGTATTTCTGCGTGCGGCTACTCAGATTTTAGAGAACGGGCCGGATGCTGATATGGAGAAATTGGCAGACAGATGCCTTGATGCATGCCTAAATCATCATTTAAACCCACATTATAAATTGTTTAATGAAGTTTTAAATCATGATTTCAGTCGCCCGGATAATGCTTATAAGGATTTCGCCTATACAGGTCATGGCATAGAAATGTGCTGGATGCTACATTTTGAAGCTGCGCGCCGAAAGGACAAAAAACTTTTTGACAGAATTACAGATATATTTAAGAGACATGTTACATTAGCACATGATGATATTTATGGAGGTTATTTCAGAGCACTTGATCACGTAAACAACAATACTTGGAAGGTAGACAAGGTGCTTTGGCTTCAGGAAGAGGTAATGATTGGTAGTATGTTTATCGCTGAGCATACTGGAGAGGAATGGGCTAAGAAACTTTTTAATGAAACCCTTGAATATGTATTGAAAAATTTTACAAAGCCGGGTAATTTATTCTGGGCTTCCGCCGGCGATCGCAAAATGAACGAATATGCTAAAAACAGAGCTGAGCATTATCATCATCCCAGGCACCTGATGCTTAACTTGCTTTCTTTGAAACGAATGATTAAACGCGATGGTAAAACATCCGGACTTTTCGGATGATTTTAACCCTTGTATTGAAAAACAACGATATGAATAACAGTGACTATTCCAGGCGTAAATTCTTAAAGCACAACACATTTGCTGGATTGGGTCTGATGGGTTCTTTAACCCTTGCAGGAACAGTTCTACCAACTCCGAGCCTTGCTTCAAACTCAACGGATCTGAAAAAGATAGTTGGCCTGGATTTTAAAAAGCTTCGTGAACAGTATAAAGAGGCTTTGTTGGGCAAATTCATTCCGAATATGGGTAAATACGTGGTGGATCATGAATTAGGAGGCTTTATGTGCTCTGTGGATATTCTGACAAGAAAGCTTGTTAATACAACCAAACGTGCCTGGTTTGAGGGTAGGGGGATGTGGATGTATTCCTTTTTATATAATAATCTGGATAAGGATCCTACTTATCTTGAAATTGCCCGGAAATCCAAAGATTTTATTTTGAAACGTTTGCCTGCTGATGGCAGCTATTATATTTCATCATTTACAAAAGAGGGTGAACCAATTGGTGATACTGAAGGCGATATTTACGGAAACCTTTTTGTAGCAGAAGGATTGGCAGAATATGCTAAAGCTGTAGCCGAACCTAAATATTTTGATCAGGCAAAAGAAATTGTACTTAAAGCAGTTCAGCGATATGACAGACCTGAATTTACCTATAATTATAAGGCAGAAAGCAGAATAACCGGACCTCGTATTCTTGGGCATTGGATGATTCTGCTGAGTGTGTGCACCCAAATGCTTCGGCAAAAAAATGACAAGGAAATCAGGGCATTAGCAGATCGTTGTGTGGATGCTATTATGAATCATCACCTGAATTCTGATTACAGACTGTTAAATGAGGCTCTGGCTCACGATTTAAGTCCCTTGGCTGATCCGCTAGCCTCCCAATACGGCGATTTAGGTCATGGTTGCGAAACCCTTGCATTTGTAATGAACTATGCAGTTCTGATTAAAGATGCCGATCTTTTTCATCGCTCTGCTAAAGAATTTAAGAGGCATGTGGATACTTCCTGGGATGATGTTTATGGGGGCTATTATCATGAGCTCACCCATGTGGACAAAAATATATGGACATTGAATAAATTACGCTGGGTGCATGAAGAAATTTTGATTGGTGCAATGATTCTGATTGAACATACCGGAGATGAATGGGCGATTGATTGTTATATTAGGACTGAGCAGTACATCAGAAAGAATTATGTTCGGTCTGAGTATGCTTTTGTGATTGATAGTGGAGATAGAACTATGGAAAAGTATAGTCAGGTGCGAGCAGAACATTATCATTATCCAAGACAATTAATGGTTGGTATACTTGCAATCGATCGTATAATCAGTAGAGGCGAAAAGCCTTCAGGAATTTTTTCTTGAAATGTAATTTAAACGTGTTGAGACTAATTTTTTAATTATTGTAATAAAATTCTCAAATGACTAAACAAAAATATGAAGGCCAGGCATTTTACAATGCACCATTCGTGGTTGAAAATTTTAATGGTATGCCTTACCGGGTACTTGGTAAATCAGGATTGAAGGTTTCAAATATAGGCCTTGGAACATGGAAAATGGGTTATCCTGAAAGTGGAGACGAGTCTCGTATAGACAAGAAAAATTCATTTAATATTCTAGACAAGGCCATTGATCTGGGTGTTACTTTCTGGGATACTGCAAACAGATACAATAATGCTTCAGGTAATTGTGAACGGATTATAGGTAAATGGTTTAAAAAGAATCCTGAGCAAAGGAGAAATGTGGTTCTCGCTACAAAGATGTCAGGAACAATGGACGGGTTAAGTCCGAATCATTGTGGGATTTCTCGAGGTAATATCATGGAATCAGTATATGCAAGTCTGGAGAGACTTCAAACAGATCATATCGATCTGCTTTATTTTCACAGATTCGACGGAATAACTCCTCCTGAAGAAAGTTTGGCAGCAATTGAGGATCTGGTTAGGCAGGATCTGATCCGTTATTTTGCGGTTTCAAATGCCAGCGTTGATATTCTTAAAACTTACCAGGCTGTACAATCTCAAATGTCTGTAAGAAGTAGGATACTTGCTGTACAGAATCAGTTTGATTTGCTTGATGGCGAAGCAGCAATTGATAAAGGGGCAATGAAGTATGCTTCAGAGCAGGGCATCTCTTTCATAGGCTGGAGCCCAATGGCTAGAGGACTTCTCACCAATAGGTATCTTAATCCTGTAACAGCCGGTCCTGGTGATCGTTTGTTTGATGAGGGTGATCTGAAAATAAAGGCAAGTCCTGAAAATATGACTAAACTACACGCACTTGCAGCTATTTCAAATAAGATGGGTATTGAACTCAGTCAGCTTGTAATGGCTTATATGTTAACAATGAAGGGTATGGGGCCAATTATTCCATCTTCTTCCAGTGTTAAGCAGCTAGAGTCAAATGCAGCTGCAGGTAAACTAATCCTTACCGAAAAGCAGATTGCAAGTGTTAAGAAAATTGTAAACTACTAATTGTTTATAATGTCAGGTTCAAGATTAGTATTCATTTCTTTTTTAATTATCATACTGTCAGTATTTAATGGCGTTGCACAGCCAAAAAAACTTGAGCAGGATGCCCGCAATGCCATGTTAGCTGCAACTCGCTTTATGGTAGAAAAGGCAAGCGTAAATGGAGGCTATGTCGCTCATTATCTTCCTGATTTTTCCCGGCGATGGGGTGAGCTTGAAGGATTTAAAACTCAGGTTTGGGTTCAGGATCCCGGCACTGTAAGTATGGGAAATGTGTTTCTGGATGCTTATAATGCTACAGGAGAGGAATATTATTATCTCGCCGCAGAAAAAGTGGCAACTGCACTTATCTGGGGACAATTGCCTGAAGGGGGTTGGAATTATATGATTGACTTTGCCGGAGACCGTTCATTAAAACACTGGTATAATACGATCGGAAAAAACGCATGGGGTTTTGAAGAATACTATTATTATTATGGAACGTCCACATTTGATGATTCCAATACTTCAGGACCAGCTTCGTTTCTTCTCAGGCTCTACCTTCAGAAGATGGATGTAAAATACAAACCTGCACTTGACAAAGCCATTCAGCTTGTTATTGATAGTCAGTATCCGCTCGGTGGATGGCCGCAGCGATTTCCACTAAAAGACAATCATCCTAAAAATGGCAAAGAGGATTATTCTGCATATTACACTTTTAATGATGAAGTGATTTCGGGAAATATTGATTTTCTGATACAGTGTTATATCAGTTTGGGGGAACAACGTTTTCTGGATCCAATTCGTCGGGGAATGAATTTTTACCTGATTACACAACAGGGGAATCCACAGGGCGGCTGGGGGCAACAGTACAATATGGATCTGCAGGTTGCCCATGCAAGAAGTTATGAGCCTCCTGCTCTGATGCCCGGGTTTACTTACACTCATGTTTTGCTCTTAATGAAATATTACCAGCTAACAGGCGATAGGAAATTTTTGGCGCGTATACCTGATGCAATCCAATGGCTTGAAAGCTGCCGCCTTCCTATTGAAAAAAGTCTGGGCGGTACCCGTACCCATGCCACATTTGTTGAATTAGGAACTAATAAAAGTCTTTATGCACACCGCAAAGGTACTGGAGTGAAGGACGGTCAATATTGGTGGGATTATGACGATAATAATCTGCTTGCACATTATGGTGGAAAAACCAATATTAATATTCAATTCCTCAAAGATGAATTCCAAAGGGTAAACGCACTTTCATCGGAGGAAGCTACAAGGAATTCACCCTTAAAAGCGGGAATCAGCAAAGATGGTATTTTACCTCAGTCCCAGTTTATTGCTGCATCTTCAAACTCAGTAATACCCGATGAAACTACAATTTTGGGTATAATAAAAGCCCTGGATCAGGATCGTTGGCTTGTAAAGCATATTCAAATAAGTAGGCCTTATTCTGTTTTGCCGGATGGATCAGAAATGAATACTGCAAAGCTTAGCGATGAAAACGGGAAAGGAATTGTTGATTCATCTGAGCAGCAATATATCTCCACTCGAGAATATGAAAAGAATATGGGCTTATTAATCAGATATTTAAAAAGATAAAATACAAGAATGAAATTTGAGAATGAATTTCTGGTCAATCATAAGAATCCGGTTATCAGAACCGGAATAGTATTGCTGCTGATTGCCCTGGTTATAATATCCTGTTCCAAAATTTACAGGAAGTTACCCGCAGGCTCACCCGAAAATGGGGGATTGTTTCTTCCGGATAAGTTCGAAGCAGTAGTTGTTGTGGATAGCATTGGTAAAGCAAGGCATCTGGCTGTTAATGACAATGGAGATATCTATGTTAAATTGACATTTAATCGTGCAATGAAGGGTTTAGGGGGTACTGTGGGTTTGCGTGATCTGAATGGCGATGGTAGGGCTGATTCAATTGTATACTTTGGTGATTATAAAGATATCGGAGGCTCAGCAGTTGGAATGACCATACATGAAGGTTATCTCTATACCAGCACTGTTAATCAGGTGCTTAGAAATAAACTGACACCGGGTGAATTAGTCCCTAAAAGTAAGACAGAAGTAGTACTGACTGACCTTAGTCCGAATGTGGCAAATAATTGGCATACAACCAAGCCTGTGGCATTTGATCGCAAGGGTTATATGTACGTCCCATTTGGATCCCCTTCTGATGCCGGGCAGGATATTACCAAGTATGGTCCGATTGGAATACCTGGAGGTAAAGGCCTTGACCCTTCCCCTGAACTTGAAACACATGGTGGTATCTGGAGGTTTGATGCGTCTAAAACTAATCAAACCCAAAAGGATGGCTATAAGTTCGCCACTGGTATCAGGAGTGTAGTTGGTATGGTATGGAGTCCGTTGGATGATCATCTTTATGCAGTAATGAACGGGATAGATAATTTTCGAACGATTTATCCTGATTTATATACTGCATGGCAGGCAGCTGTTTTACCTTCTGAACCTTTACTTAAGGTCACGGAGAAATCTGATTTTGGCTGGCCTTATGCCTATTATGATCATATGTTAAAGAAGAATGTCTTACAACCAGGTTATGGCGGTGATGGTAAGATAATCGGAAGAGCTTCAAAATTTGATGTGCCTGCGATAGGTTTTCCCGGACACTGGGCACCTATGGATGTGATGTTTTATCAAGGTAATCAATTCCCGGAGCGTTATAAACAAGGTGCTTTTGTCGCATTTCATGGATCAACCGATCGTTCACCTTATCCGCAGGCAGGATATATTGTCTGTTTTGTACCTTTTAAGGATGGAACACCTACCGGCGATTGGGAGGTTTTTGCGGATGGGTTTACAGGGGTTGATACAGTCATAAACACCAGTGATGCAGTTTATCGCCCAATGGGACTTGCAACAGGTCCGGATGGTTCATTGTATATTTCTGAATCAAATAAAGGCAAGATTTGGCGGGTAATGTATAAAGGCAATAAGAACGAATTTGGCGAGAAAGAGCTTGCAAAAATGCAACTCAGAAAGAGCAGATCCTATATTAAAGCACCTGATGAGCTGAAAGATAATTTACATAGAGGTGATCGTTTAGCCGGAAGTATATTATATAATACCTATTGTGCATCCTGTCACCAGCGGGATGGCAAAGGAGATAACAGCCGCTTTCCACCGCTTGCCGGATCTGATTGGGTAACCGGCGATAAACAGAGACTGATTAGTGTAATTCTAAATGGATTGGATGGAGAAATTATGGTTAATGGTCAATCGTGGCAGGGAATGATGCCTGCACATGCTGATTTCCTGGATGATCATGCAATTGCATCAATCTCAACCTATATCAGGCAAAGCTTTGGAAATAGGGCAAGTCCGGTTAATAGTCTTGAAGTGAGTAAAATCAGACAGAATTCCAGAAAATAGTCTTTAATTATTTCGGAATTTTTTAATTAATTGTTGGTGCCCATAATTTTAAATCAAAAAAAATGAAATCAAAAGCCTTATTATGTTTACTGCTAATACTTGGATTGACTTCCTGCGTAGGCACTCTAACTACTGAATCAAAAAAAGTTTCTTCTGAGCGTAAAATAATTATGCCTGAAGGTTATAACAGAGGCTTGCCTTTTACTCCGGGTATTCTGGTAGATGGAACGCTTTATGTTGCTGGATTTAGTGGAGAGGATGCCCAAACCGGAATTGTTCCTGAAGACTTTGAAACTGAAGTGAAGCAGGCATTGGATAAAATTGGAGTAATCCTTAAAGAAGCTGATATGGATTATAAGGACGTAGTGTCTGTACAGGTTTATCTGACTGATATGGAATTATTTGAACGAATGAACACAGTTTATCGAACTTATTTCGATGAACCTCGTCCTACACGATCCATCATGGGTATTAAAAGTCTGATTGGACCTGCAAGGATAGAAATTACAGTTACAGCTAAAAAATAATCAAAAATTTTATCGTAAAAACCGGCGATTTTGCCACAAACAATCAATTTATAATCACCATGAAAATCAATATATCCGAGAATCCTGTTGAATTAGGTTTGGCGTCTGCAGCTGCCTCAATTGAAGGAATAAAAAATGCTATTGCTAAAAATGGAAAGGCAAATGTTATTCTTGCAACAGGAGCAAGTCAGTTTGAAACCTTAAAAAACATTGTCCTAGATCAGAGTATAGACTGGTCTAAAGTGGTGATGTTTCATTTAGATGAATACATCGGATTGCCTGAAACAGAGCCTGCAAGTTTTAGAAAATATTTAAAAGAGCGATTCTTGAATCTGGTTTCTCCTTTAAAAGCTAGCTATCTTGTCAATGGAGAGAATGATCCGGAAGCTGAATGTAAGCGGTTGAATCAGATAATTTCTGAACATCCCATTGATGTTGCTCTTGTTGGCATTGGTGAAAACGGACACCTTGCTTTTAATGATCCTCCGGCAGATTTCGATACAGAATTACCTTACATTGTTGTAAATCTAGATGAAAAGTGTCGATTACAACAGTTTAATGAAGGTTGGTTTAAATCAATTGATGAGGTACCAAAGCAAGCAATAAGTATGTCGATCAAGCAAATTTGTAAATCAAAACTGATCATTTGCTCAGTTCCTGATTTAAGAAAAGCTGAAGCAGTTAAGAATTCGCTGGAAAATGAAGTAAGCAATAATTTCCCTGCAAGTATTTTGCAAACCCATATCAATTGCGTCTTTTTTCTTGATAAGCCTTCGGCATCCTTACTTACCAATAATAAATAATCAATCGTATGAAACGCAGAGATCTGATTAAATATCTGTCGGTTGCCCCATTAGCAGGCGGACTAACAGGTGCTCCTTCTAATTCCGCAAGTGCAGGCGTAAAATCTCTTGTAAAACGCGATCTGGTAAAAGAACTGGGATTAAGAACATTCATTAATGCGTATGGAGTTTACACGACCCATACTGCATCATTAATGCCCGATGAGGTAATGGCTGCTATTCAGGCCGCCTCAAAAAAGTACGTATTGTATAATGATCTTCAGGACAAAGTTGGAGAGAAAATAGCAGCAATGTGCCATTCAGAAGCTGCTATGGTAACCTCAGGATGCTGGTCCGCACTTGTTCTTGGTACAGCTGGAATTCTCACTGGGATGGATAAGACTAAAGTTGCCTTATTGCCTGATGTTTCAGGCTTTGAAAGAAACGAGGTTATTCTTCAGGAAACTCATAGTGGATCCTATGATCACGCACTGACTAATACAGGGATAAAACGTGTTTTTGTTGAGACGGTAGAAGAAATGGAAGCTGCTATTAATTCAAAAACAGCGATGACCTGGTTTTATAATGAAGCAGATCCATGGGGTAAAATAGGTCATCAACAATGGCTCGCTCTATCTAAAAAACATAAAATACCTGCAATGATTGATATTGCGGCTGATGTACCTCCTGTTGAGAATTTATGGAAGTTCAATGATTTGGGATATGATGTGGTTTGTGTTTCTGGTGGAAAAGCCATCCGTGGACCTCAAAGTGCTGGTATTTTAATGGGCAGAAAAGAGATCATCGCAGCTGCCCGACTAAGTGCGCCTCCGGGTGGAGGTAATATCGGTAGGGGTATGAAAGTGAATAAAGAGGAAATATTTGGGATGTATGCGGCTCTTGATCGTTTTGTTAATCTGGATCATGGAAAGGAATGGAAAATGTGGGAAGACAGAGCTAATGTAATTCTGGATGCAGTTAAAAAGGTGAACGGGGTTAAAGCCGAAATTTTTGTACCGCCAATTGCAAATGTTACTCCAACCCTCAGGATTTCATGGGATCAGACATTGATCAAATTAACGCCAAGAGAAATGACTTTAAACTTGCGAAACGGTGAACCTTCTATTGAGGCACCCAAAAGTATAAATGATGCAATGATCCTTTCAGTATGGATGATGCAGCCTGGAGATGAGAAAATTGTTGCTAGGCGCTTTACTGAAGAATTGCTTAAAGCCAGAGTTTAACAAAATTTGAATTTATTAATTTAAGAGCTTATGCTACGCAAACTGTCTTTTCTATTACTGTTAATTTCCTTGATTTCTGAAGCCGTAAATGCTCAAAGACCCTATAGAATCCTCATAAAGGGTGGCCATGTTATTGATGCAAAGAATAATATTAATGAAACAATGGATGTTGCCATTCAGGATGGGAAAATTATCAGGGTAGCAAAAGATATTGATACTGCGCTTGCTGTTCAGATTGTTGAAGCTTCAGGAATGTATGTTACTCCGGGACTTATTGATCTTCATGCCCATGTTTTTTATGGATTTGATCCGGATAGTTATCTGAGTGGTGGAACTGTGGCTGTACTTCCTGATCAGTCTACTTTCAGGGCAGGTGTAACCACAGTTGTGGATGCCGGAGGTGCAGGCTGGAAGTCTTTTCCAACTTTTAAGAAAAATATCATTGATGTTTCAAAAACCAGGGTTCTGTCTTTACTAAATATAGTAGGAGAAGGCATGAAGGGAATTGAAAAATATGAACAGAACTTGAGTGATATGGATGCTAAAAAAACTGCTGAAGTTGCATTGGCAAATAAGAATGATGTGGTTGGTTTTAAGGTTGCACATTTTACAGGCTCTGAATGGACTCCAATCAGTAGAGGAGTTGAGGCAGGTAAACTAGCTAATATGCCCGTGATGATTGACCTAAATGCACTTTTTATATCCATTGAAGACCTATTTACAAAGTATTTACGTCCCGGCGATATATACACCCATACCTTTATACAGTCATCTAGGGGTGTTGTAGAGCCGATTGTTGATCTCAAAACAAATAAATTTAAACCTTTTGTACTTGAAGCTCAGCGCAAAGGCATCATATTTGATGTTGGATTTGGTGGTGGTAGTTTTAACTTTAATCAGGCTTTGCCAGCCTTGAAAGCCGGATTTTATCCAAATACTATGGGAACTGACCTTCATCAAGGCAGTGTAAACGGGGCAATGAAGGATCAGTTAAATGTTTTATCCATCTTCCTGGCTATGGGGATGAAGTTTCCTGAACTAATAAAGGCCAGTACCTGGACACCTGCCCAAGTAATAAATCGTAAAGAACTAGGTAATCTTTCAGTAGGAGCACTTGCTGATGTTGCAGTTTTAAGTATTCGTGATGGGAAGTTTGGTTTCAGGGATGTTGCCGGTAATAGATTTGATGGTAAACAAAAGATTGAATGTGAACTGACTATTCGTGATGGAAAAATCGTTTATGATTTGAATGCAATAGCCGGTTTAGTTAGTCAGTCGAAATAGATTATTGTTTTATCTGCGGATTATGAGATTAGTTTAATCATTCTGATAAAAAACATTTTTTTTTTTTGGATTTTCGGGTACGTAAACGTAACTTACTTTAGTTTAATAAATCACAAAATTGTACTCTTTTACTAAATAATGGATTCTACGGTTTATTTATTATTAATGGATACACAAAATTAGTTTTTTGATGAATTAAACAGCTTAATGATAAGAATGTTTTAATATCAATATTAATTGATTTAATGCTTTCTAATAGTTAAGTTTAAATGAACTTTAAATGATAGGCAAATTGAAGTATTGAATTAGATTAATCAGAATTGAATACATCTCATGCATTTTTATCTCTTTTTAATGAATTGCTGTTTGTTTAAAAATTTTAATTAATGGAAATTATTAACCCAGAAGTTCAGGATGACAGAGTATTACTGTTGCAGTTGCAGGAAGGTAAACGGACTGCCTTTAATATTTTGTATAACAAATACTGGGAACAGGCCTATTCAAATGCTTATAAACGTTTAAAAGATGAGGATCAGGCAAAGGATATCGTACAAGAGATTTTTGTCAGCATTTGGGTTAACAGGCATAACCCAATAAGTAATTTACCTGCATATCTAAGCATTTCAGTCCGTAATCAGGTTTTCAAACTTGCCGCAAAGAACAAAAACTTAACACCCTATTTAGACGTGTTTGAGAATATAACAGATCAGCATCATAAGGCAGATTCCAATATTCTCTGGCAGGAGTTTTATTCGGCTTATGAGCGATTATTACTTACACTCCCTCCTAAAAGGCAACAAATATTCAGACTTCGGTTCCACGATGATATTCCCACCAAAGCAATTGCTGCTCAGATGCAAATTTCAAGGAAAACTGTACAGAATCAGTTGGGAAAAGCAATTGAGCAGTTACGAGTTTTCTTTTATTAATCTTTCTCAGATTTGCCAAATTTTCTTAGGATCAGTGCTATCACTGTACCGCAATTTCTAACAGATTTATTTCCTTTTACCAATATCCGCCCACATATCGAGTCGTCGGTAAAAATCCACTTTAGGGATTTTAAAAATATTTTAATTTAAGATGGGACTTTTTCATTTTACTTAGTCTTTAAGTAGAGTAAACATGATTTTACTAAATGACCAAAAAATACTTTTCTGAACTGCTAGAAAAATACTTAAAGCATGAAGCTTCTGAAGAAGAATGTGAATTGCTTATTAAGCATTATAATTTATTTGAATCCGAACAGGATGTTTTTGAATCATTAACCAGGAATCAGAAAGATGATATTCGAAATGAGGTTGAATCCAGGATTTGGGATGAAATCCTTGCAGATGAAATCAGTCATAAAGAAATTTCATCTTCAAATTCTAAAAGGTGGGTCAGCATATTTTCTGTTGCCGCTATATTATTGTTTGTAATAAGTTTTGGAGCTTATTTTTTTCAAAATGAACCTGCAAAACAGACTAATGTTATTTCAAGGCTTACAGATGTAAAGCAAAACAGACTAATCCAGTTACCTGATGGAAGTACTGTTATTTTAAGGCCTGGTGCCAGGCTAAATTATCCTTCCTCTTTTGACGGACTAGCGCAAAGGGAGGTTTACCTTGATGGACAAGCTTATTTTGACATTAAGCATAATTCTTTGAAACAATTTATTATTCATACAGGTAAACTTAAGACAATAGTTCTTGGAACTGCATTCGAAATTAATGCATGGTCTGATGATTCCAGTATACGGGTTACAGTGAGCCGGGGTAAAGTTAGGGTTGATGACCAAAACAATAGGACTTTGGGCGTCATTACTCCAAATCAACAAATAACCTATGATAAGATCAACAGGAATATTATTCAAAAAGTGGTTAATGCACCAGAGTATATTGAATGGAAAGAGCAGGATCTGCTACTTAGTGATGTAACTGTCGCTGAGGCTGCCATGCTTTTGGAGAGTCGTTACGAGGTTGAAATCTTAATTAATGATGATAGCATCAGATCTAAGCGATTTACCACTATTGTAAGGAAGGGTGAAACTCTGGATCAGATTTTAAGAAGTATATCTGAATTTAATGAAGCAGTTTATCAATACAGTGATGATAGATCATCAATTACAATAAGTTCAAAATAGAAAAATTCTTGACTGAGTACCTTTAAATATTAAAAAACAACAGAAACAAAAACTATGAATTTTGACCTAGCCCCATAAAAAACCCTCTGAACTCCTGTATGAAGAGATTATTCAGAGGGATAATTGTTGTCCGACTGCCATCGTCCATCAATTGATGTTTTAAATTCTGTCTTCTAAAACTAGAAGCCATTTTGATAAATTTAAACCGATGTAAAACTATGAATATTTTTACAATACTTGCTGAAAATCAGCAAAAAACTCACTTTGCCTATCATTTAAGGCTACTTTTCGAAAAACTATTATTAATAACTATGCAACTTAGATTAGCATTTTTTATTGTTTTAACAACATCGATTCAATTATTCTCAGCTCCGCCTGTTAAGAGTCAGGCAATTGATAAAGTTGAGATTAAAATTGAGCTTAAAAATGAGTCACTGGTAAAGGCATTTCAAAAAATTGAAAAGCAAAGTCAATTTCAATTTATGTACCGGTATGCTGATGTGAAGGATATTAATAAGCTAGATTTATCCGCGGATAAAATCACTATTGCGGATGTTTTAAAGCAATTGTTATCCAACACTTCACTGGATTTTAGACAGGTTGATAACAGGATTATGATTGTCAATAATCCAAAGTCCGAAAATGAGCTTATTTCAGGTAAGTTAAAGGTTAATAGTACCCCAAATTTACTGGATATTGTGGTTAGAGGACAGGTTAAAGATGCAAAAGGTGAGACCCTTCCCGGAGTTAGTGTGAAAGTAAAGGGAACTGATATTGGCGCATCTACTGATATGGATGGAAATTATAATTTAAATGTTCCTGATAATGCAACACTCGTGTTTACTTATATTGGTTATATCACTAAAGAAGTGGCTGTAAACAATCAGGCAACAATTAATGTTATTTTGGATGCCTCTTCAACATCTTTAAGCGAAGTAGTTGTAACTGCCTTGGGTATTCAACGGGAGTCAAAATCTCTTACTTATGCCACTCAGGGTGTTAGTACTAAAGAACTTACAGAAACACGTACTCTGAATGTTATGAATGCCCTACAGGGTAAAGTTGCAGGTATGAGTATTGAAACTGCTGGTACAGGTTTAGGTGGTCAGGCTCGTGTCGTTTTGAGAGGAAATCGTTCTATAGCCGGAAACAGTGGTCCACTATATGTTGTTGATGGAGTTCCTATGAGTACTGCGATTGCAAACTTTAGTCCTGATAATATTGAATCGATCAACGTTTTGAAAGGTCCAAATGCTGCAGCTTTGTATGGTAGTGCAGCTCAGAATGGTGTAATAATTATCGAAACAAGGAAAGGAAAAGAGGGACAGGTTCAAATCAATGTCAATGAAACATTCCAGACAGGAAGACCATTACATTATTACGTGCCACAAGATGAATACGGTCAAGGAGTTACAGGCATTTATAATGCAACATCTGAAGAATCATGGGGACCAAGAATGACAGGTCAAATGGTCAATCACTGGTCTGCTGCTCCTGGTAAAGCTGGAACCCAGGTAGCCTTTTCTCCTCAGCCAAATAATTATAAAGACGCATTCCAGAATTCAATGTATATCACTCATAACGTAAATGCAACAGCAGGTTCTGCAACTACACAAACAGCATTTTCATACACCAGGGAAGATGCAAGTGGATTGATGCAGAATAATAAACTAAGAAGGGATAATGCATCTGTCAGGGTGACTAGCAAATTGAAAAAATGGCTATCCCTGGATACTAAAATAAATTATATCCGTAACGAAATAGATAATCAAAACGGAACAGGCGATAATGCGGCTAATAATCCTTACATGAATATTTACCGCATGCCACGTAATATTTTAATTGATGATTTGAAGCAATTCGAATATACAGATGTGGCAGGTGCTAATAAGCAGAATTACTGGAATCCTGGATCTACAATTGGAAGAAATCCATTCTGGATCATGAACCGTGTTGTCAATTTTGAAACAACTGATCGCGTTATTGCATTGGGTTCCCTGACAATTGATTTTACTGATAAGTTAAAATTAATGGCCAGAACCTCTTTTGATGGAGGTTCGAGCACTACTGAACGTAAAGCCTGGATTGATTCATATGGTGGAGGTCAGGATAACTTCGGTAGTTATAGTGCCAGCATTGCGGGTCCGGGTCAAATCTGGAACCATGATGCACTTTTGTCTTACAATAGCAACATAACTAAAAATCTGAATGTTTCAGCCCTGGTGGGTGGGACATTAAGAAAGACAGATGGTTCTGGCAGTATCAGTGCAAGTACCCAGCAAGGATTGATAATTCCAAACTTCTTCTCATTTGGTAATACTGCCCTGACTCAGGGTGCTTTTAATCCAAGTACTCAGCAAGAATTACAATCCGTCTTTTTTTCTGGTAATTTTGGTTGGAAGAATTATTTATATGTTGATGTTACCGGTCGTAATGACTGGAGTTCAACACTTCCGGCAAGTAGCCGATCCTATTTTTACCCATCGGTAGGTCTTTCTTCGATTCTAACAGATATGATACCTGGCCTTCCTGATGTAATTTCATATGCCAAGTTAAGAGCATCATATGCAAAAGTAGGTAATAGCGCTTCACCTTATCAGTTGAATAGATCTGCCTCATTTGCAGGAACCGGTGGAAACTTTGGATTCATTACTTTAGGTGGTGTTTTGCCAAATCCAGATCTAAAGCCTGAAACTACTGAAGGTTATGAGTTGGGATTGGATACTCGTTTGTTTAATGGTCGTTTAGGATTGGATATCACAGCTTATAGAACAAATACTTTTGATCAGTTATTCACAATTGGTTTACCTTCAGGTTCTGGTGCTGCATCATTTTTTACAAATGGTGGGGATGTTCAGAATACAGGTATTGAACTTGTTTTATCAGCTACACCAATTGAAAATGCGAACGGTTTAACCTGGGATATCAGCAGTAATTTCGCAAAAAATAAGAACTGGGTTAATAAAATCTCAGATGAGCGTCCCAGAATTGTTGTAGGCGGTGATCCATACATGTCTGATTTTGTTGTTGCCCAAGGGGAAGAATTTGGTAACATTTATACAAGAGGTTGGGTAAGGGATGCGCAGGGAAGAGTTATAGTCGCCGCTAATGGTATGCCAACCCTGACTCCAGGAAGAACAGTTTTAGCTGCAAATTTCAATCCTGACTGGATGGGTGCCATTACCAATAATTTCACTTACAAGAACTTTAATTTTAATTTCCTGATTGAGCACAGACAAGGTGGTAGTATGGTTTCCATAACAGACGGACTTCTTTATGGTGAGGGGATGACTCAACAAACGCTTGCCGGTAGAGAGGGAGGATTAGTTTTTGGGGAAAATTTATTCCCTAATGAAACTGGTGTCCTAGCTTCTGGAGCTCCAAATACCACTGCGATAACTTCACAAACGTTTTGGAGAACAGTTGGAGGTAGAAACGCACCTATTGGTGAGGGTTTTATCGTAAGTGCTACAAATACCAGGGTAAGAGAAGCTTCACTTGGATATACGTTCCCTAAATCCATGTTAAGCAAACTTGGATTTATTACAGGAGCTAAATTATCATTGGTAGGAAGAAATTTATTTTTCTTGAAAAGAACAGGTAACTGGGATCCGGAAATTCTTTCAGGTGCCGGTACTTCATCTGCAGGTTTCCAAACCTATGTTCCTCCAACTGAACGCACGTTTGGATTAAACCTTAAGGTAGATTTTTAGTAAATTTTATCATTAATAATATTTAAATTGAGATAATATTAATATCATGAAAATAAAACATTATATAAAAAGAAGCATAGCCTGTACGGCAATCCTTCTTACCTTAGGTACAGTTTCTTGCACCGATCACTTCGATGAACTCAACACACCCAGAGCACAGCTTACTGTTGAGCAAATGGATGCAAGCATGGTGGGGTTTGCCTTCGCTGAAGCGCAGCATTTTGGTATGAGAGCCTGGTATCAGGGGAACAACCTTTTCGCGGGTGAGTACTCACAGTTTCACGCGATCATTCATCCTAACTTTCATTCAGCTAATTATAATGGGCCGGGTAGCTGGTTAAATTTGCTGATGGAAGGGTTTTACTCCAATACAGCCTATGGAGCTCCTGCAAATCAGCTTGATTTGGTTCTGAAAAATACTGCCTTAAATAATCTTAAGCCTGAGAATGCGCTTGCTAAGATTTGGAAAGTTGCATTATATCACCGTCAGACAGATTATTTTGGACCTATTATCTATTCTAATTTTGGTAATGGTAAAACCAGTGTTGCTTTTGATTCACAGAAGGATATTTATTTTGATTTCTTTAAGATATTAGATGAGGCAGCAGCAGATTTGAGAGCTGCAAATCCGGCGACTAGAATTTTTCCTATTAGCGGGGGATCACATGACCTTGTTTACGATGGAAATGTGTTAAAGAATCTTAAATTCCTTAATTCATTGCGTTTGAGATTAGCGATGAGGATTGCCTATATCGAACCTGCAAAAGCAAAACAAGAAGCCGAGAAAGCTTTTTCTGCACCTGAAGGTCTTATCGTGAATAACTCGGACAATGCACTTTCAAAAGTTAAAATTGATGGAACTAACATTAATAAATTAAGTACAATTACTTATATCAGTGAGTTCGTACTTAGCTCTACACTGGCAAGTTTAATGAATGGATATCAGGATCCAAGATTACCGGTTTACACTCAGCCATGCTGCGGACGTTTAACTCCATCTACAGCCGTTTTTGGTGGTTTGGTAGGATTTAGAAACGGTTTTGCATCAGCTCAAAGAGGAAATAACCTGGATTTGCAATATTCTTACGTCGGTAAAAGATGGTTGCCTGTTAATAACGGTGGAACCAATGAACCAGACCATATTATGGAAGCCGCAGAAGTGTTTTTCCTGAGAGCTGAAGGTGCATTGAGGGGATGGAATATGGGAGGAACTGCTCAGTTCTTATATAACGAAGGAATTAAAGCGTCGATCAAATTCAGAACCACTGCTTCTGATGCTGTAATTGATGCTTATGTCAACAGTACTAATTTACCATCAAGACCATTGGATAGATTAGGAAGGCCTGATTCACGTAATAGTCCGCCTGTAACTGATATTCCTGTACGCTATGAAACAGCAGGTAGTTTTGAAAGACAGCTGGAACAGATCATCACACAGAAATGGCTAGCCCTGTTCCCAATGAATGATACTGAAGCTTGGGCTGAACGCCGTAGAACTGGTTATCCTAGGGGCTATGCGATTATCCAGTCTGATAACCCTGCTCTTACCAGAACTCAACTTGCAAGAAGATTGATCTATCCGCCAAACTCATATGCAACCAACAAAACAGCAACAGATGCGGCTTTGGTATTGTTAGGTGGCCCGGATACTTACGCAACCAGATTATGGTGGGATGCTAAACCTTTGGCAGCTTTCCCAACGCCAACTGATTGATGTTTTTATAGCAGTTATTGGTTTTTATGATCAATAACTGCTATATTAATTCGATTTTGATTACAGAGTTTTCCCTTGAGGAAAATTTTTTCTTTTCAGATCCTTTACGGTTAGTACTTGATTATTTTGAGCAATATTTAAAGAAATTGGATAATCTAAACTAATTCATTTTAAAGATATTGGTGCTCATTTAGATTGTTGGCAGAATCTTAGATTTAGTTTTCAGGTTCACGCTCTTATTAGCTGAAGTTTTCACATTTTATAGATTAACATTTTAATTATCGTTTTTTTAAACTATTAAGCTTGATTCTTATGAGAATATTTTCCCGTTTTATTCTTCTGATTTTGATGAACACGCTTACCCTGAGCTCATCATTCGGGCAAATTACAGAAGAAAATAAATCTCAGTTCAAGACCATCACTCGAAATAATTCAACTGATGAACAGAAGCTCAACTCAAAATTTAAGTTTAAGGAAACTAAGCTGGATGCTTCTGCTATTGAGAATGAAGCGCAATTAATCAAATTAAAGTTTGATCAAACCAAGGGTATTATCAGGCTTCAGGATACTGAGCTAATTGAAGATGATGCACCTGCTGCGGGCCTGCCGGAAGGGTATAAATCCTATACCAAAGGTCCTGTTGAATGGGTTGAAGATTTGAAAAAAGGAATTGTAATTAAAAAAATCCTGGAAGTAAAAAATCCTGTTGCAGCTTCTGCCCGTTTGGTATTTAAGGGAATGGAAGTGAAAGGTAACAGAGCCCCGCTTTATTTGTCCTTAAACGGAGAAAAGTTTATCAGGCCTGCTTCAATTATCGCATATCCAAATGCACGTCAGTACATTGATATGGGTGCAATTGACAGGTGGTATTACATCGATCTTCCCCATGAAAAACTTCGTAATGGTTTAAATGAAGTCCTCATGTGGACAGAAACAGACACCACATCCTGGCGGGTGTTGATTGCTCATATTAATGAATTTAAAAGAGGGTCTTTGATACGTACAAGCCCGAACCGCTCCATGAAAAGCAGTAACGGCGGAAATACATGGAGTGATACAAAACTTGGTGCAATGGATCAGATTGATGGAGAATATTCTGTTAGATTTAGCTTAGACAGATTCCTTCCATCCGGTGAATATATTTCACCGATTATAGATATTGTTGATGGCGAAAGCCCTTTAAAGCGTAGCTCCGGTAATTTAAAAGCATCGTTCTGGACTGATATTGACATACCTTTAACGACTTCTGTTAAAGTGCTTTTCCGATATGGATCAAGTCCGTTTAATGGTGATCAGTCATGGTCTGCATGGCAAAAGCTTGAAGCTGGTAATGAATATTCTCTAGGAGCAAAACGTTATATCCAATGGAAAGCCGAGTTAAGTACTACAAATCCCATGCGAACGCCAATAATAAGAGGGTTTCGCTATTCTGCTTTATGGGAGGATAATTCCATCAATGCTAAGAGCGGACTTCAGGCACATGTAAAAAATAATGGCAAAATAGTTCAATCTTCCTATCCCTTTTCTTATGAAAATTTAAATCATTTGGATTTGAAAAAGTATAGGGAAGATCATAAGCTTGATCAAATTGTTAAAGGGGCTGATTCTGAGTTTGAGGTAATGATGCGCTTGTTAAACTGGGCTTATCGTGTACCACTAAAAAGTGAAGCCTACTCCTGGAACTGGAATGATGTAACTGTTAGTCCGGTTATTGATGAAGGAACAGGAATGCCGCGATTAAACGGCCCTTTTTTTAAAGGCCGGCGCATGGTTGAAATGTGTCTTTACCCAAATCAGGCTTTGATTGGAGCCCTTCTTTCTATGGGGTATCAGGCGCGGCACATAAACATACATAGTGAAGGTGAAAGCGGACATGAAGTGACTGAGGTTTGGTCAAATCAGCTCAATAAATGGATCTATATGGATTCAACCCGCGACTATTATTATTATGATCCGGAAACAGGTATTCCTTTTAATTTACTTGAGATTCATAAGATTTTAGCGGCCGCAATGCCACGAACAGAGACATGGAAGCGCCCTTTTGCCCCTGAATTTGGAGAAGAGCTTGTAGAAACTCTGAAAGTTGGTCAACGACAGGGTAATAATCCTTTCTCAATCCAGGGAGGAGGAGGAACCCATATTCTTGAGATCATGGGTCATTTTCGGATAATTCCCCGTAATGATTTCCTCTCAAATCCATTGCCGGTTCCCGTTCATACCGGTGATACCATGTGGGGTTGGGATGGTTTTTTAAACTGGTACGATGATGTCTTTCCAAAGCGTGATGAATATCAGCGATATACCAACCGTGAATCGGATTTTTACCAGCCTTTGAATCAGGCGAAAATTTATCTCAATGAGACTGATAAATCCGGAGTTCTCAAAGTTGATGTGGAAGCTTTTACTCCCGGAGGTTTTGATAGTTTTCTTATTGCCAATAAAGAAGGAGAGTGGCAAAGTCAAAGTCAGAAGAGCTGGGACTGGTTGCTACAGGCTGGTTTAAATACAATTAAAGTACGTACAAAAAATATCAGAGGAGTACTTGGTCCGGTTAGTGAGCTAAATGTGGCCTATAATCCTTAAAGTTGATGAATACTAAGAACATGCAGCGTGCTCAATTCATTAAAATGACCGGAATATTGGCATTTTTAATGATCAGCAATAAATGGTCTTTTGCTGAAAGCAGTTTATCATCAGATCTTGTAGCAAGTGCACAACAACGCCAGGAATATACCCTTTCACTTTTAAAGCAATTGGTTACTGATATTGGTCCGAGGTCAAGTGGAAGTAAAGCCTATGCCAAAGCTGCAAAAATTGTGTTGAAGGAAATGCAGCGTTCCCTTCCAATTGTCAATTTCGATAAATACGAATTTGATGACTGGGGTCCGATAAGTAGTTCAGATTTAATTCTTGGTGGACAACATATTGAGGCAATTCCTCAGAAGAGAGGCTTTGGTACTCCCGTTGAAGGTGTATATGGGATATTGACTAAAGAGGGAAGTGGCTACGCAATTACTGAGGAGCAAAACGGTAAGATTCTGGCGTATTTTTCAGTCAGTCAATATGGAAGGGCAATTGCCGGATCGGGAAATGGAAACCTGGACAAATCAATTCCGGTTTTTGGACTTGGTAAACAGGATATTCCCTTACTTGAGCGAAGCGCAAAAAGCAAGCTTCCTGCATGGGTTAAATCTGAGTATAAGCCTGTTCACAAAGCCCCGGGAATCAATGTAATTGGTCGCATTCCCGGAAAAAGTAAGAATGAAATTCTGATTATTGCCCATTTGGATACTATTTTTAATACTCCCGGTGCAAATGATAATGCAGCTTCAGTTATTGTTATGCTTATGCTTGCACATGCAGCATCAGGCAGGGAGTATAATCATACCCTGACTTTCATTGCCTCTGATTCGGAAGAATACGTGTTTGAAGGTGCCTATCATTATGCAGAAGGCCGTATTGCCGACAATACCATGAAGGATATAAGGTACGTTCTCAACTTTGATTCACTCACCTACGGACCGAATTTATGGATTAATTCGAAAGACCAGTTGGTTAAAGATGTGATCAGGGACATTCATAAAGAACTTAATATTGAATCTGCACCGATTTACGGAGAAAATGATGGATTTGTAATGGACTCATTGCCATTCAAACCATCTGGAGCCATAGCATTACATGCAAACAGCAGGGGATATGATGAAAAGACCTTGCCGGTTTATCACCGGCCGGATGATACTGCCGATAAAGTCCCGTTGGATTGTGTAGAGATCAGTTTTCAGGTCTTTGATGAGTTTATAAAAAGGGTGGATCGACTGTAAAAACCTTTATCCAAATTGTAATTACAAAGAATGAACAATAAAAACCAATATAATTAAATTAAGAATACATGAAAATCGCCGCATTTGTTGCCTTACTTTTTACAGCTGGAATGGCTAATGCCCAATCGGGTGCCGGTTGGTATACCGAGGGGAAGGATTATGCACCGACCCGAAGAATTAAAATTACGGTTACCAATCCATTAAATGTACCCGTCATAGGATGTCCGATCGTGGTACCACGTACATCCTTGCCAATGCAAAATATTCCTGAGCGCTGGATAGGAATAGTTGATCCTAAACTTCCATCTGATCCTGAACCTACGGTTGAACAACTTAAGACCAATAGTGGTTATGTTAGAAGGAAAGAAACCAATGGTCATTATGTAGAACTTCAAGTAGATGATAAGAATAAGGATGGAATTTGGGATGAGATATTTTTTATGTCTGATCTTGAAGCTAAAGAATCAAGAGATTTCTATATCTATATTGACCATTATGAGAGAGGGATGTATGAACATCAGGTTCATGGATCAATAGCCAATTACGGTCGCCATACCGTTCCTCTTTGGGAATCAAAAGACATGGGCTGGAAATTATGGTATCCTCATGAAGTTGATTTGCATGGTAAAAGAGCACCAATGCTGACTGCTTACTATGAATATTCGACCAATAAATCAGGCTATTATATGCCATGGGAAATGGGCACAGATATCATGACTGTTGCCAGTACTTTTGGTGCTGGTGGAATGTGTGTTTTTGAAAACCCTATGGATATGGAGAACCCTGCACGTGCTTATCATTCTCCATTTAAGAATAAGGGACCGTTTAACGATAGTCGCTTTGCCTTCGATCTGGTATACAATGGTCCGCTTCGCAGTATGATCAAGGTTTCTACCACTAACTGGAATTCAGGCGAGGGTTTTTATGAACTTGATCAGTATTATACTGCCTATGCAGGTAAAAGCTGGAGTACCGTAGAGACTAAATTCAATGAATTTAATGCACCGAACTCAAGTGCAATGTTTGGTGCTGGTATCCGCCGTATTATGAATGAATATACTTCAGTAAATAAAAATGGAATTGCCATTTCAATGGGTAAGGATGTAGAAGCCAGAATTCCGGATGAGGATATAGGTGATGAGGTTTTAATGGTTCCATGGCAGGGAATAGGTTTGGTAATTAAGGATAAATATAGACCCCAATACCAGGCTATCAAAAACTATGGTGGTAATCATGTTTTTAAAATGCCGGTAAACAAAGACTTAACCTATGAGTACATGATATTTGGAGCATGGAGTTTCGGTGAAGTAAACAATAATGAAAAGGATTTTGTAAAGTATGTGGAAGACGAGGCATTGAAATACAATTATCCGCCACAGTTAGCTGTTCATGCTCTTGAAATTAAAGCCAAATAAGACAGATGGGATGAGCTGGCCCGCTTATAAATACGGACCGGTTTTCCATCTAAATTTTTCAATTGAGAAGAATGTCTGCTCTTGATCATCTTCATCCCAAATTTTTAATAAAGGCTATGAAAAACATGCACTTTTTAAAGGTATCCTCAGTCATGCTGATGGTGTTTGTCGGTTTATTTGAAACTTTAAACGCACAAATAAAAGTCGGTGTGGCAGAGACTATAATTACACCACCGAATCCTGTTGGTGTCAAGATGGCGGGATACGATAGGGGAACGAATACTTCTACCGGTGTTCACGATGATCTGTTCGCCCGAAGCCTGGTTGTTGAAGCTGCCGATGGAACAAGCTCTGCCATGATTACTGTTGCCGTGGTTAATATGTCTGAACTGGTAATGGATCAGATCCGTACCGGGGTAAATAAGGAAACCGGAATCCCTTTTAAAAACGTAATAGTTTCATCAACTCATACCCATTCCGGTCCGGTGATGGGTAATCTTGAGGATGCCTACATTAAATTTTTCATTAGCAGGACTGTTCAAAGTGCTGTAAATGCGTGGAAGGGCAGAGTTACAGGGAAGATTGGAGCAGGTTCAACAGAAGTGTTTGGAATGGCGATGAACGACAGAAGGATGGAGCATGGTGGTGTTCCACCTGATTCTGAAGCTGCAGTCATTAAAGTTGAGAATGCTCAGGGCAAATTGTTAGGTGTATTTTTCAATTATGGTTGTCATCCCTCTGTTTTGGACCTTCATAATTTAAAATTTACTGAAGACTGGCCTTATTTTTCGATAAAAGGAATAAAGGAAAAATTGCCTAAGGGTGTTGTCGTAGGTTATTTTCAATCTGCACAAGGTGATGCCAAGGTGGGTTATCAGGCAGAATTATCAGCAGTAGGTGCATTTATGCAGGGCATCAGGAGCTTTGAATTTGCCGAAAAGAAAGGTCTGGTCCTTTCAGAGGCTGTCCTGAAAGTTTTGCCGGAGATCAAAACTTCTGCAAACCTGGATGTAAAAGTTACCTATGATAAATTTAAAATCCCGATTCGTAAAACATTCCCTTACACACATGAAGAGGCTCTTCGCTGGCAGGAGCAGGCAAAGAAAAATTTGGATGAAAAGGAAAAACTCGTCATCTATTATCCTAAGGACCTTGATGGTGTTGAACGATTAAAGGAAGCTGCCCGAGAATTGGTTGCTAAAGGTGAAATAGGGAAAACCATCGGACCAAGAACTCTGGATAAGTATAAAGTGGATTACTGGCTTGCTACCCAGGCAGTAAATCAGTCGAAGCGGATTGAATCCCTGCCCGCAAATCCTGCTCCGTATTTAATGCCCATGCAGGCTATTCGGATTGGAACTACAGTTCTGGTAACCTTCCCTGCTGAAGTCTTTACTGAAATTGGTTTAAGTGTTAAACAGAAATCGCCCTTTGCAAATACTTTTATCTTGGGTGTAGCAGGCGGTTTTAATGGCTATATCGCCACCGCTGCAGAATATATTGAAGGTGGTTATGCCGTTAATGGAAGTCCTTATGCGCCTCAGGCAGAGCAGGCCTTGATTGATGCGTCGATGGAGCTGATTAATAGAGTGAAATGAGTTGACAGTTGACAGTTGACAGTTGACAGTTGACAGTTGACAGTTGACAGTTGACAGTTGACAGTTGAAAAATGTCAATTAAGATAGTAAAACCTATTGTACAATGAACCACCAAATTTCAGACAACAGGTAACACATAACAGACAACAGAATCAGAATATGAAATTAAAAACAATACTCCCTTTCCTGCCCCTTTTCCTTTTTATGACGGCATTAAATGCACAAACATCAGCAAGCAGAGTGCCTTATGTCATTTATGATAATTTCGATACCGGTGAAATGTTTACCTGGGAACCTTATCCATATCAGCAGGATACCGGTTATGATCCATTATTTGGTACAAAGAAAGAGCCTGCTTTTGGAGGAAAGGGGAGCTCGCTGTCCCGCCTGACAAAGCCGAATGATGCCAATGATTTGACTCAGGGATTTACAAAGCGAATTGATATGTATTCCACTTCAGCCACGCGATTGAAATTTGCCTACTTTTTTATGAGCGATAGAAAACCTGCAAGCCTGGATGTTTCTCTGGGGACTTTTAATGGGGAATTGTACACTCATACCATCAGTTCACCCAAAGCAAATATCTGGGTTGAAGTAGACCTTCCAATGGAGTCTTTCAGGTCTTCCGGTAAATCCTTGAGTGCAGGAGAACACCTTCAGGTTGTTGTTATGAAAACTTTTTACCCGCTTGTAAACCATTTACCCAGTTATTCCATGCTGATGGATGAGTTCAGGCTTAACGGAGAAAGAGCCCGGCAGTTTATTTCTACACAGCCCGGATCAACCTGGTTTGAGCAATTTGGACAATCGGCCATACACATGCATTATACTACTGGCCAAACCATATCATTGAGTGTAAAAGCCGAAGAAGGGACAAAACCAATGGCTGTTAGTGCAGATTTGATAAGTCCTGATGGGCAGATAAAGCTAAAAAAAGTCAAATTTTATGATGATGGAAGCCATGGTGATTCTATGGCCGGAGATGGAGTATGGTCTAATAATGCGATATATACAATCAAAGAAGCAGATTCAAGGGGACAATGGAAAGCAAGATTTACTGCCGAAGGAGATCAGGGTTTTTCATGGGATTTGAGTTTCATCGTCCAGGTTTCCGGTTTAAATGCAACAAGTCATCCACGGGTGTTTTTCACAGGTCCAGAACTTGCCGCTCGCAGAGCCGGATTTGAACCTGCAGCAGCAAAAAAGCTATTAGAAAATTTTATCAATTCATACAAGCCATCAACAATTGATATCAATACCCTGCCTCAGCCTACATCTGTGGCTCCTGAATCGGTCACTGGCGGACCATATGCCAGTGCGAGCATGGGTGGCTGGTATAACACGCAGAATGCACTTGCAAGAGTAGTTAATAATGAGGCCTGGCAGTTTTATCTGACAGGGAATAAGGAAGCGGGTGAAAAGGCTAAGGCTGCACTTTACAAACTTTGCACCATGCCATCGTGGAATCATCCATGGATGGAGGCGAACGGAAACCATACCTATTATCCTGGTGCTCCGGCAGCTATGGCTGCTGCCTTGGGTTATGATCTCTTATTCCAGATTCTTTCTGAGCAGGAACGTAAAGTGATTCGTAAGGGTATCATGGATAATTCAATTAAACCTTTCTACCGCGATATGGTTGAATTAAACCGAATGCCAAGCAGTAATTCAAATCATATTGGGGTAATACTTTCCGGAGTCGGGCTTGCCGTCATGGCAATTGCGAATGATGATCCCGAATTACCGGGTCTCGAACCTTATTTTTCAGGTATTCTTACTAAGTCCAAACAATTTATTGACCGGACTATGCTTCCTGAAGGAAGTTATAGTGAGCCCTATACTTATCAGGAAATGGGATATAGGGAGTTTGTTGAATTCCTGTTCTCACTTGAGAAAAATTACGGTATTGATTATACTTCAACTACCTATTTAAAGGAGTTTTATCAATACCCTTTATATGTAACACAAAATAACCGTGGGAAGTATCAGGACCTTGGGGATGTTTCACCAACCTATAATTTTACGCAGCAACCTATGCAATGGCTTGTTTATAAGATGAAGGATCCATACATGTATAAATATGTTAAACCCTCATGGGATTCTGGTGATGCCAGAGGAGGAATTTTACCCTATCTATGGTACACAGAAGGGATCACGCCAGTCGGAAGGGAGACTTTGCCAACCTCAAAGCACTTTGAAGGCAAAGGCCATATGGTCATGCGCTCAGGCTGGGATGATTCAGGCAGTATATTGATCTTTAAAACAGGCCCAAACGGGAATCATTATCATTATGATCAGGGAACAATCTTACTGACCCATAACGGAGAAGAGCTATTGAGTGATGCAGGCCATAGCAGCAGTTATTACGCAAACCTGTATTTTCCGGGTTATTATACTCAGGCTGTGGGACATAATGTGATGCTTGTAGATATGAATGCTGAAAGTCAGGCTCCCGGAGATTTTGATAATGGCATTGTGGCCTTAAAGACCTGGCCAAAAATTACAAGTTCTTTCGCCGGTGACAGATCAAGTGGGGTGCAGGGAGATCTGAAAAGTGTTTATAAAGGTGTAGTTTCAAATTATACCCGGACTCTACTCAGTATAAAAGATGGACCTGTTTTTCTTTTTGATCAGGTAAAAAGTCCTGAACCTCATTCTTACAATTGGCTTTTCCATGCTGAGCATACCAATGGTAAAAACTCAATTTCTTATTCAGATAACCGGATGAGTATCATTCGTCCGACAGCAAGATTAACTATGGATGTACTTTCCCCGCAGCCATTAACCGCAGTTATCCGCAATTCTGACAGGGATGAAAGCTTTATTGCTATATCTTCTGCCAGGCAAAATGATGCCGATTTCCTGGCTGTAATGGTACCCGAAGGAAAACCTGCTAATGGGGATTATGCAGTCCGGCCAAAACCTTCAAGGATTGATTCCAATGGCTGGATAGGTGCAGTTTTAAATGATTCCAATACAAAGTATTATGGTTTATTCAGGATAAATCAAAGTTCAGCTACTGGTATTGAAGGTTTTAAAACTGATGCAAACAGATTAACTGCGGTCATTTCACAAGATCAGCTTAAAGAAGGTTATTTTGAAGGGAAGAATTTTGAAGCT
>JBIIRT010000072.1:0-13530 GCA_044341405.1 Daejeonella sp.
GTCATTATTTAGCGTCTTAAATAATTGATTTATAGTATTTTATATTTTATAAAAGTTGTCATTAGTTTGCTTTTTTAAAGTCTTATCCTGCCAAAATTAAATTTCTTAAAATTTTATACCGCTCATGGCCGCGGAGGCCTAGTTACTTTTTTCGGTGTTAGTTTTTATTATCAAAGGCCCTCAAGCTGCTTCGCGGTTTCCTTGATGAAAAAGTAACCAAAAAATCAATACAAAACGAAGCTTCCACCACTAAAGGCCATACACCCCCCGTATCTAATACGGGGCAAGCTCTGTTTTGTCCTCCCCCCGCTTTGGAAAATCCTGCTTCATTTAGAATTAATTTCTCCTTATCGAGATTCAAAGATTACTAAGATTAACGTTAGAGGTTTAGGAATGTTCATCCATCAACGGCTGCGTACAGGGCTATGAAAGTCGGTGCTATGGCAAAGTTAAATTTACTGCCCTGTCCAATGCCGCAAAAAAGTATATGAATGTCATTGCAAGGCGATATGCCTAGGATCCTGCTAATTACCCCAATTTTTTAGACGCCACGCTAGCAACCCCCATTAATAAGCTTTTTTCCGCCTTGGCTGGTGCGGCAACTATTGTCCTGGCCTAAGCAGAACCCTTCAAAGCATCAGGCGCAGCGGCGGCTTTTTGGTCCTTTTCTGCTGCAGGAAAAGGACTAGGCCCTGCGGCCATGAGCGGGTAATATTTCCCATAATTTGGAAGTGATCGTTAAAAGCAAAAGAGTGAAAAATTAATTTGCGATGAACTAGTATGTATTTAATATGAAGTCAACTCTTAACTTAATGACATTGAGCGACAGCTGGAATGACAACGATTTTTTGACGCAAATACTCCGTAGGAAAGAGCTGAACTAAGCTATAAAACAAGGGTATTGGTTTCAAAAATTAAATAATACGGCTCCAGAGCATCATGAGATTCATTAAAATGACTTCCCCCCCTTCCTTATATCGAATTCAAGATATCTAATAAATTAATAAAAGCCACTGATTTAATATTCAGTGGCTTTTATTGTGGCTTTAATACAGTCGTGCCCGCTTCTTTAATTCAGCGATTGGCATAGTTAACATTCTGCCTACAGGCATATTATCTCTGTAAGTAATCACTTTTAACTGCTTGGCATCGATAGGTGCTATCAAGGTGCTCATATACTTAGGATAGAATCTATCGGGGAAAGAATTATCAAAAGAATAATATATATCCAGGCCTTCAATTTCAGTACTCATATCAATTGTCAACCTTCTATCCGCTGTCTTACCCGCTTTGAATACTGGATCATAAACTGCTGGAGAATATTTGGTTTCAGCGATATCAAGCCTCGCAAAGTGCTTCTCAACTCTTCCTATGAAATCGGACCAGTTTTTCAGTTTATTGGGTGACCATACTGATTCTGCAATTGCAAAGCCCCTTGGCCAGGTCATATACTCCGCCTGACGAAAATTATAAACCTGCTCGGTCCATAAATTGGCCTGTCCACCTTTTATAAATTGAGGATCAACCCCTTCAGGAACTGGCTCAAATTCATACGATTTACTCAGACGAAGCGATGCATATACCCTAGGTTCAGATATCTCGTCAGACTGCATATAATCGAGATATGCGTATGTTGTAGGACTCATCACTACTTCGTGCTTATTTTTAGCAGCTTCTATCCCATATTTCATTCCCCGCCAGCTCATCACTGCAGTTGATGGACTTACACCTCCTTCCAAAACCTCATCCCAAGCCATCATCTTTTTTCCCTTTGATTCTACAATCTTTTCAACTCTGCTGGTAAAATAGCCCTGAACTTGTTTGATATCTTTGATACCTTCACGCACCATTAAAGCCTTTATTTGTTCATTCTTCTGCCAGAAATTTATGGGTGCTTCATCACCACCAAGGTGTATGTACTCAAATGGGAATAATTCTGCCAATTGTGTAATCACAGTATCCATAAAGCCATAAACAAGTTCATTTGCCGGACAAAGTGTATTATCCAATAATGCAATTGGAGGAGCACCCCTCGACCAATCCATGATCTTTTCCCCAGATCTAACTTTATAGTTGACCGCATCGGGAGTACAGGATAATTCAGGATAAGAAGCAATAGCTGCAAGACTGTGCCCCGGAATATCCACCTCTGGCAAAATATTTACAAAACGATCTTTAGCAAATTGAACCAGCTCCCTGATATCTTCCTGAGTATAAAATCCTCCATAATCACGAAGCTCATCAGGTTTTGGAGGAATGAAATCACCAAACTCCCCCACTCTTTTGACATTCCAAGCACCAATCTCCGTCAGCTTGGGGAAACCCTTAATTTCTATTCTCCAACCTTCATCATCTGTAAGATGAAGATGTAGTACATTGTATTTATAGCGGGCCATTGTATTAATGTACTGCATCACCTCTACCTTTGTAAAAAAATGCCTGGCAACATCAAACATTAAACCGCGCCAAGCAAGCTTTGGATAGTCAGTAATTTCAACAGCAGGAATTATCCATTTGGCATCCCTTACAATTACTTTACTTTCTATTTCCTTGGGTAAGAGCTGCAACAATGTTTGCACCCCATAAAATAAACCAGCAGGTTGATTTGCTATAATGGTTACATTTTTAGAAGTTACAGAAAGATGATAGCCTTCCTTGCCCAAGCTAGTGTCAGCAACTGAATTGATTAACAATTTTATTGAGGCATTTTCTGGATTTCCGGTAGAAGAGATGCGAAAACCAGTTGGAACTGTCAGCTTATCCATTAAAAAGGTAATGGTTTGAGCTAATTCAGGAGACGGACTGGAATAGACCGTTAAATTCCCGTCCAAATTGAAATGATCGGTACCAACAACCATGTGGACAGGTTTAGGAATGATCGCTATTTCAGGATTAATTGCCTGGCCGAACGTTTTAACTGCGATGAAAAAACAAAATAAAAATTGAATAGTAAACTTCATTAACATCTATTTTTTATTGAATAAACTTCATAAAACCTTCTCCTCGGGTTATAAAAGTAATTATTGCTGCATAAATTATCCGGAGGGCAATTTATATAATTATTATGAACCCTAAAAAATGATTCAAAATCTGATTCTACTTCATCATTAGCAGAGCGAATGCCGAAATAAAAAAGGCCGCATCCCTTGCAGGATACGGCCATAAAAAATGATTTAAAAAAAGAATTTTATCGGATAGTTACAGCCTTTATAAATTGACCACTTGCATCAAAATGAATCGCATACTTGGTTAAATTAGCGTCAATCAGAACCAGATATCCTTTCAGTGCTCCGTTAACTTTAAGCTCAAACGCCTTCTTGAATACATAATTAGGGTACGTTGAAGTTAAGTATGTTGGTACTTTAGAAGGCAACACTGAGGCTTCGATAGATCTAACTTTTGCCGGACCTGCAGGGAGCTGAATACGCTTGATAAAGACATTAGAAGCTGTAAATGAGGTCGCATAAAACTCAATATTTCTACTGATTATTATTACACTCTTATCTTTATTTACGAAAGCATGAACCAGAGTATCTGCAGGATAAGTTGATAACATGTAAGCTTTAATTGCTGCGGGTATAGCACTAATGGCTAGAGTATCACGATGCTTTCCATCCCGGTTATCAAAAAGACCTCCTGCATGCCATCCACCTTTACCCTTCATATTTCTTCCTTCTCTAATCTCAAGCACTTTCAGAAAGCTTCCACCTGCATCAAATTTAACAGCTACAGGTTTACCATTAAATTCAACAACTACTACGAAACTTTCTAAAACTGAAGTAGTTAGATTTGCAATTTGATAGGCCTTAAGAAATGTATTACCCGGGTAATTCGCAGTTAAATAATTTTTAATGGAGGCAGAAAGAGAACTTAGCTCAACCCGGGTTTTTTTATTGCCTTTTTTACATGCATCCATAGCATATAAAGAATCAGTAGTGTTTGCCGAACCACTAACTGCAGAAGTACTGCTGATGGTAATAGCTTCAAGCTTTGCAAATTGAAGTTCATCATCAAGAGAAAGTGCATTATCCTTTTTACATGCACTAAAAGTCAAAATACCCAAACTGACTACCAGTAGAGCATTCTTAAATGTGGTGTATCTTTTCATATCTATATGTTTTTTATGTAAACCTATTGGCACAAGATGAAGAACAGATGATTTTTAATTTTTTTTTTAAAACAATCAAAAATTTATTTCTGAGAAAATTAAATCATTTAATAAGCCTAAATCATTAAGTCATTTAAAACAAAAAGGGTACTGTATAATAGGTTTATTTCAAATGGCAGATGGACCTATAGTTTGGCTGCCCTTTCCAATGAAAAACAGCGGCAAGTTAAATAAACCTTGCCGCAGGAGTTCCAGCTTCCGCTGGAATGACAACAATTTTGGAGATTAGGAGGTTTCAGCTTTCAAGCTGGAATGACAACGATTTGTTGCCGGAAATACTCCGGAGCAAAGGGCTGAATTAACCCATAAAACACAGGTTTTGGTTTCAACAAACAAATCATTGTTGCTCCAAAGCCTAACCTGATACTTTATTATTATAATATTTTACCCTTCCTTATATCGAACTAAGGTCAGTTTAAATTAATGCCCTGCTTGTCCGTCTATTCCATGAGCATGACCATGCGCAAGTTCATCATCAGTAGCGGCACGAATCGAAATAATCTTTCCAATAAAGTGAAGATCCTGTCCGGCCATTGGGTGGTTCAAATCTACAACCACTGCTGATTCATTGATTTCATTTACTTTTGCCCTGAACTGATTACCTTCATTATCCTGCAATGGAAGAATTGACCCGATTTCAGGCATTTCCATTTGTCCGAACATATCTAAAGGAAGTTCAGTAATTGCATTTTCATCTTTTAAACCATAGGCATCCTCTGCTGCAAGATGAAAGTCATATAGGTCGCCAATACTCAAACCAGCAAGATTTTCTTCGAACTTTGGAAGCATCATTCCAACTCCAAATAAAAAAACCAAAGGGTTTTGCTCATCAGCTTTTTCTACAAATACTTCCTGGTCATTTTCTTTAGTATAAAGATCATAGGTTAGCGCAACAACGCTATTTGATTGAATTATCATTTTAATAGATTTTAGTAATAACAGGTTTGAGATTATTAATCCTGACCCCCTGGCATTGTATTTGGGTTATCGATTTGTTTAAATGCGTCAAGTGCTTCTTTAACAGGAATGAGACAAGTTTTGTTCCTGCATACATAAATTTTTGTTTCAGCATCAAACTTATGCTTCAGCAAAGGTAATGTTCCTGATGTTCCTCCCAAAAGTATTTTATTAGGAATGTAATATTTTTCCATTTCCATGCGCTTCTCTTCTGAATTAATTCCTGTAATTGCTATCTCATATAACCCAAAAACATTATTTAACAATAAAATTGCCCAATTTGAATAAGCTGATCCATATGATTTAATATGAGGATGAACATTCCGTAACATGCTTAAAGAAATGTCCAGATAATTCTGCTCTTCGAAGAAATGTCCTAGTTTGTAGAGATTATTAGCCATCACAGAATTTGAAGAAGGAATCACATTATCCATGATTTCCTGTTTTCTGGCTATAAGCTGCTCAGCACTATTTGGTGTGTAAAAGAACATACCACTTTTGGTATCATAAAATTCAGAGATTGAATAATCCGTCAATAGTTTCGCTTTAAACAGAATGCTTTCATCAAAACTTACTTCATATAAGCCAATTAAACCATCTATTACAAAAGCATAATCATCCAAAAATGCTCCAGCCCATTCATCAGATGAATTGGTAGAAGAATAAACTCTCCTAATTTCATTTCCATCAATTAGTTTGGACTGAATAAAATCAGCACTCCGTTTTGCCTTTGCCAGAAATTCAGGTTGCCCAAAAACCCGGTAAGCATCTGTATATGCTTTCAACATCATACCATTCCAAGAGGCAAGGATTTTGTTGTCTAGCCCCGGACGGATGCGCTCTGACCTTGCAGCAAGTAATATTTTATTTGCTTTTGAAATTTTATCTGAAAGCTCATCCAGACTTAATCCGAGTTGGGTAGCCAATTCGGAATCTTCCATACCTCGCATGAGAATATTCGTGTTTTCTTCTTCCCAGTTACCCAAATCGGTAATCTGGTAATAAATACAAAACAAATCTTCATCTTCTTTCAAAATGGCTTTTATTTCATCCTTAGTAAAAGTGTAAAATTTACCTTCGACGCCTTCACTATCTGCATCAAGTGCCGAATAAAATCCATTTTCAACTGAAGTTAGTTCCCTCTCCACAAAATCCAGACTTTGATATACTATATTCTTATAAATCGGATCGGGAGTATACTGATATGCTTCTGAGTAAAGTGAAACTAACTGCGCATTATCATAGAGCATTTTTTCAAAATGCGGAACATGCCATTTCCCATCAACCGAGTACCGGGCAAATCCCCCGCCAATCTGATCATAAATTCCCCCAAATGCCATTTTTTGAAGCGTAATCCTCACTGCTACATGGGCTGCATCATCTTGCATTAAATGTGCATACCTCAACATAAACTGCCAATTGTTAGGCAATGGAAATTTTGGAGCCCTGTTGTATCCACCATCAACTAAATCAAACGTCCGTTTCCAATTATTGAAAATTGCTTCTAGATCACTTTTATTGAATACTATATCGCCATTAACTGGCATAAGTTGCTCTGTTTGATTCACACCTTCCGTTAGCCTAACCGCATAGGCTACTGCCTCATCCGGCTTTTCTCTCCAAAAATTGGCCAGATTCTCAAGTAAACTTTTCCAATCATTCTTCCTAAAATAAGTACCACCATATATTGGTCGCTGATCAGGCAAACAAAAACAATTAAGAGGCCATCCTCCACTTCCAGTCATTAACTGCACAGCACTCATGTAAATCTGATCGATATCTGGACGAACCTCGCGATCAACCTTGATACATACAAAATGCCTGTTCATGATTTCAGCAACCTCTGGATCTTCAAAACTTTCATGTTCCATAACATGACACCAATGACAGGCAGAGTATCCTATACTCACCAGGATTAACTTATTCTCCACCTTTGCCTTTTCCAGCGCTTCATCACTCCAGGGATACCAATCAACTGGATTTTCAGCATGCTGCAGTAAATAAGGAGAACTTTGATTTTTTAATCTATTCGACATATTGTGAATTATCAGGTAAAAATAAGAAAGGCATTTCAATTGAAGATGCCATTTATAATAATGACTTGTGGATGTTAAAACTGAATAAATGATATAGAACTATTTATACAAATTCTGAATTTTAAGAAATATCTTTCACATCAAACATAAAGCCTTAAATTTCGTCATGAAAATAACCAATACAGATATTTATAGATTTAGTATCCCCATGGAGCCGTTTACCATTGCAACCGGCACCATGGATTTTGCGCAAAATGTTCTTATAAGAATTCATACCGACGAAGATTATTACGGAGTTGGTGAGTGCTCGGCTTTCCCAATGATTGTTGGTGAAACCCAGGAAACTTGTCTTGCGATGGCTAAAGATTTTGCCGGTTTAATTAAAGGAAAAAATCCTCTGGATATACCATCACTACTTCAGGACCTTCATCATTTCACTGCTCTCAATTCAACTATAAAAAGTGCATTTGATATGGCACTATATGATATTGCGGCAAAAAAAGAAGGTCTGCCACTCTACAGATTCCTTGGCGGAGAAAAAAGAGCGATTGAAACTGATATGACCATTGGAATAGCTAAGCCAGAAGAAATGGCTGAAACCGCATTAAAATATCAACAACAAGGCGCCACAATCCTGAAAATAAAATTAGGTAAAGACCCCGACATGGATCTGAAACGAATCAGAGAAATAAGAAAAAAAGTTGGAGATAAAATAATTCTCAGAATCGACGCAAATCAGGGCTGGAGTTTCAATGATGCTATAAAATGTTTAGACGGGATGCTAAACCTAAATATAGAATTCTGTGAACAACCCATGCGTACCTGGTATGATGACAGATTGCCCGAGCTAAAACAAAAGACAAATATCAAAATCATGGCTGATGAGAGTTGCTACAATCATCACGATGCTAGAAGACTGATAAATTCGGCATCATGTGATTATATCAACATCAAATTTGCTAAGTCTGGCGGCATTAATGAAGGACTTAAAATACATCAAATTGCTTATGATTCGCAGATTCCATGCATGATCGGAAGTATGCTTGAAAGTAGAATTGCCCTGAGTGCCAATTTGCATTTTGCCTATGCCTGCCCGGGTATAAAGTATTTCGATCTAGATACCTGCCTGCTGGGGCACCTTGTTGACCCGGTTAATGGCGGACTCACTTATGATGGATTTTTTCTGGACATCCCAGATGCTCCTGGAATAGGAGCCGATGCAGATGAGGATTTTTTGAAAACCTGCGAAATGTGGCGTATTTAATTAAGCAAAATCGATATAAGCAAGGGTAAAATAATACATTATAGATATCCAAATAAGGCTCTATGTCTAAATAATTTGATTATGAAAAGCAATACCTGGGTGTTATAGCTTAGTTCAGTCCTTTCCTCCGGGGTAGTTCCGGCAAGAAATCACGTTCTACAATAAAATACCCATAGCCGGAAGCTACCTCCTCCGGCAAGGTTTATTTTACCCGCTACTGTATTTCATCGGGACTGCTGGTATTAGTACCACGCGTTCCAGAAAATAAATAAAGAAATACACCCTTGAACCAGAAAGTGGAATGGCACAACCGAAGAGACACGGAATCCCTTTTCTAAAACAAGAGAAAATTATAGAATTAATGCCCAGGCCAGATTCAATACCGAACTCGCTTAAATAACAAAGGCCGGAAAATTCCGGCCTTTATTATTCAAGGTTTTTTCTTTAATTATTTACTGAGTTCAGCAAAGTATTTGTGAAAAAGTGGAATGGTTTCAATTCCCTTGTAGAAGTTTGCAATGTCAAATTTTTCATTCGGTGAATGAAGGTTATCACTATCCAAACCGAAACCCATTAAAACAGTTTTTATACCCAATTCCTTTTCGAACAAAGCTACAATCGGAATACTTCCTCCACCTCTGGTTGGAATTGGTTCCTTCCCAAAAGATTCAAGAATTGCTCTTTGCGCCGCTTTATAAGCTATACTATCAGTGGGAGTTACTACAGGCTCACCCCCATGATGTGGTGTAACTTTTACTTTTACACTTTTGGGTGCAATACTTTCAAAATAATCTTTAAAAAGCTTGGTAACCTTATCCGATTGCTGGTTTGGAACCAAACGCATAGAAATCTTTGCAAATGCTTTGGAAGGCAGAACCGTTTTTGCTCCTTCTCCAATATATCCACCCCAGATACCATTAACTTCTAATGTTGGACGGGTACCGGTACGTTCCATAGTTGTATATCCTTTTTCGCCCCACAAATCATCTACCTTCAAATCGAATTTATACTCTGCCTCATTATAAGGTGCCTTGTTGAGCATCTCCCTTTCTTTCTCAGTTAACTCGATTACATCATCATAAAACCCAGGAATTGTAATGTGATTATTTTCGTCGTGCATCGAAGCAATCAACTTAGCCAATATTGTGGCCGGATTTGCAACTGCACCACCATAAACCCCAGAATGTAAATCCCTATCAGGACCAGTAACCTCTACCTCAACATATGATAATCCGCGTAAACCGGTTTCTAACGATGGATGCTCCAAACTTATCATAGAGGTGTCGGATATTAAAACCACATCCGCTTTTAACCGTTTCTTGTTTTCACCAACAAAAATGCCCAAATTACTTGAACCAACCTCCTCCTCTCCTTCTATCATAAATTTAATATTACAAGGAAGGGTTTTTGTATTCATCATTAGCTCAAATGCCTTGACATGCATGTAGAACTGTCCCTTGTCATCGCATGATCCTCGTGCATATATCTTTTCGTCACGAATAGTTGGCTCAAAAGGAGGAGTTTTCCATAAGTCGAGCGGATCAGGTGGCTGAACATCATAATGTCCATAAACTAAAACTGTAGGAAGCGAGGCGTCAATAATTTTCTCTCCATAAACTATCGGATAACCCGCTGTGGGACAAATTTCAACTTCATCCGCTCCGGCAATTTTTAACTTCTCAGCTACATATTCCGCAGTTCTAAGCATATCAGCCTTAAACTTTGGATCTGCACTCACGGATGGGAACCTCAATAATTCAAATAACTCATCCAAAAAGCGTTGTTTATTTTCGCTTACATAGCGTTTTATATCTTGCATTAAATTAAATTTTATGTAAAGATAAGAATCTATACTTTGTCAGAAATCATTGTTTAGAAAAAACCAAATTTTACCCGCTAGATTTGGTTGAAAGCAGATCAAGGAAGTATCTTCCGGCTATTGGTAATCTGAAATAGACCACGATTTCTTGTCGGAAATAGTCTGTAGGATAGGGCTGAACTAAGCTATAAAACGCAGGTATTGGTTTCAAAAACGAAATTATACGAACATAGAGCATCATGAGATCAATTTAAATGGCATTTTTAATCTACCTCATATCGAACTCAGGTTAAATTAAATTTGCTTGTATATTCTTGTTTATAAACCACGAATAATGATGATAATCAATAATCTCCGAAAACATAGTCTGATTACTGAAAATTAAATTGTAATTAATCATTAAATGATAATATTTCATTACTTACGATAAATCAATAATCAGGCATAAGTATTCAGTTTCAAGCCTAAATCTCAAATCTCTTTCTTAATTTAGCAGACAAAAACAGGAGTAAATTTTGGATTATTTAGACGGACTAAATCCTTCTCAGCGGGCTGCAGTAGAACAGATAGAAGGACCAATGATGATTGTTGCAGGTGCAGGGTCAGGTAAAACACGCGTGATTACTTATCGTGTAGCACATCTCATCCGAAAAGGAGTTGACCCATTCAATATTCTGGTATTGACATTTACAAATAAGGCTGCTAAAGAAATGCGGGAGCGTATTATGAAAGTTGTTGGTGCAGAAGCAAAAAATATCTGGATGGGAACCTTTCACTCTGTTTTTGCAAAACTACTTAGAGTTGAAGCAACTAAAATTGGATATCCGACCAATTTTACAATCTATGATACTGATGACAGTAAGAGTCTGATTCGGACTATCCTTAAAGAAAAACAATTAGATGATAAGCTGTATAATGCCAATTTCGTTTACAATAGAATTTCATCTTCAAAAAATAATCTAATTTCTCCTGCTGAATACCTGCAAAATGAACATATTCAGGCTGAAGACTTTTCAACCGGGCGCGGAAATTTAGGAGAGATTTACCAAATGTATGCTCAGCGCTGTTTTAAAGCTGGCGCAATGGATTTTGATGATCTGCTATTTAAGACAAATGTGCTGTTACGTGAGCATCCCGAGGTACTTTATAAATACCAAAATAAATTTAAATACTTAATGGTAGATGAGTACCAGGATACTAATTTTTCTCAATATCTGATTGTTAAGAAGCTAGCCGCAAATAATGAGAATATCTGCGTCGTGGGAGATGACGCCCAAAGTATTTACGCTTTTCGGGGGGCGAATATTCAAAACATATTAAATTTCGAAAAAGATTACCCCGATTTAAAGGTTTTTAAACTGGAACAAAACTACCGTTCAACCCAAAATATTGTCAGTGTTGCAAATAGTATAATCGCAAATAATAAAAATCAACTTAAAAAATCAGTATTTTCTGAAAATGAGGAAGGAGACAAAATAAAAGTATCAAGAGCATTTAGCGATAATGAAGAGGGTAAAATTGTTGCTGAAGCCATCATGCAGGAACAAGCGCAACAGCGTTCAAAATATCATGACTTTGCTATCCTTTATCGAACAAATGCTCAATCCAGAGCAATGGAAGAAGCGCTTCGAAAATTAAATGTTCCTTATAAAATTTACGGAGGTCTTTCGTTCTACCAGCGTAAAGAAGTAAAAGATCTTATAGCTTACTTCCGGCTCACCTTTAATCCAAATGATGAGGAGGCAATCAAAAGAGTAATAAATTATCCACGTCGAGGGATTGGAGACACAACAATTGAACGGATTATGATTGCAGCTGATCAGTATAATCTGACCATGTGGGAAATCATCTGTGATGCTCCAAAATATCTGGATTCAAGAAGTTCAACTTCCGTTGCAAATTTCGCTTCTTTAATTCAAAGTTTTCATGTGATGACAAAAACGCATTCTGCGTATGATACAGCCCTGCATATCGCTCAACACTCTACACTCTTGAAAGACCTGTATTCTGATAAATCCGTAGAAGGCCTCAGTAGATATGAAAATATTCAGGAACTACTCAACGGGATCAAAGAATTTAGTGAACGTGAAGATATTGAAGAAAAGGGTCTGGATATATTTATGCAGGACATAGCCTTACTTACCAATGATGATAATGACAAAAATCCTGATGCAGACACCGTATCCTTAATGACAATTCATTCTGCAAAAGGATTGGAGTTTGACAATGTTTTTGTTGTTGGATTAGAAGAGAACCTCTTTCCATCTCAAATGTCATTAAGTTCACGCACCGATCTGGAAGAAGAACGTAGGCTATTTTATGTTGCAATAACCAGAGCAGGTAAAAAACTGAGTCTTTCTTATGCTACATCTCGCTACCGCTGGGGGACATTAACAAGTTGCGAACCCAGTAGGTTTATAGAAGAGATTGATGCCAAATATCTTGAACTAGACTTTAAACCTCAGGTTAAAAACTCAGGTAATTCACTTTTTGATGATGAAAGATCGGCATGGCAGCAAAAAGAAACTTTTAGCAAACCAAAACCAGCATCCATCCCAAAGACAAGCTCTATACTTCCAAAAGCACATGTACCCAGTGAGGGATTCGCTCCATCAGATACTTCAGGTTTACAAATGGGTATGGAAGTTGAACATGAACGCTTTGGTTTTGGGAAAGTAATTCATTTAGAAGGCAATAAACCCGACGTTAAAGCGACTATATTTTTTAAAGATTTGGGACAGAAGCAATTATTGCTGAAATTTGCTAAATTGAAAATTATAAAATAAATTCAAAATCGCGATTTAAAGCTTAAAAACCGCATATTTAAGCACTCGCCAACAGCCAATTACAATGACATTTGATTATAACACAACTAGGAAAAAGTTAATTCTGGCCGAATATGGACGTAATGTCCAAAATATGGTGAAATATATTGTTGATCTGCCAACTAAAGATGAGCGTAATCGATATGCTCAGGTTGTAATAGATCTGATGGGTTTTTTAAACCCCCATCTACGTGACGTTGCTGATTTCAAGCATAAATTATGGGATCATTTACACATTATTTCCGATTTTAAAATCGATGTGGATTCTCCCTATCCAAAACCTTCTGAAGATGCCATCCGATTTAAACCGGCTCCCCTTTCCTATCCACAGCAAAGGATAAAATATAAGCATTATGGCAAAACAGTAGAGCTTATGATCAGCAGAGCCAAAAATATTGAAGAACCAGAACGTAAACAAGCGATGGTTCAGTCCATTGCAAATTTCATGAAAATGGCTTATG
>JBIIRT010000073.1:0-13464 GCA_044341405.1 Daejeonella sp.
CTTTATTACAGATTCCCATAATACTGAAACGCTGGGCTGCACGCTCTTTCGGACCTAGAATGGTAATGTAAGGATTAGCTGCTGATTGAAGCAATGCAAGTCCTGCACCAATAGAAAACAATCCTAAAAGAAATAATTCATAGGTAAATGTAATTGCAGCGGGCACAAAAAGGAAGGCACCGGTAGACATCACCCAAAAACCAATCATCATCCCTCTCTTAAAACCTACCTTTTTGAGAAGATATGAAGCCGGAACTGAGAAAAGCAAGTAGGAAATGTAAAAAGCGAACGTAACAAGATAAGACTGTACGTGAGTCAGATCAAAAGAAATTTTAAAGTATGGAATTAGAATCGCATTGATCCATGAAGTAAATCCAAACATGAAAAACATGAATGCGATGATGACCATACCCGTGATCGTATCCCGATTACTTAGTGATCCTACTGATACTGTTTTATTATTGCTCATATTTTTTCTTTAATTACCGGATTTAAATGGTCAATCCCTAAATATATTAATTAATCGATTAATCCTTAACTATCTATAATTTCGATGCACTATCCTCATCAATAAATAAAATTGCATGATCATGCCTTCTGAGTATTGTTGAAGGGTATTTCTCATTAATCTCGCTGTTGATCGTATGATCAATGGCATTTGCCTTGAACTTACCCGGTACAATGGCATAGGCAAAAGTCGACTTGAATAATGCTGGCATGGTAATAGTAAGAGCATGTGTTGGTACATCATTAATAGTGGCAAAACAACCATCATTAACCTGCTGGGTACGGCAATCCTGATCAAGATCAACAACTTTTACGATCTCAGGGTCATTAAAATCAGCCACATGAGGATCATTAAATGCCAGATGCGTATTTTCTCCTATTCCCAGACAAACAATATCTGTAGGATATTTGACCAGGAGGTCGGAATAACGCTTACATTCATCCTGAATATTAGTAGCATTACCATTCAGATAATGAACTTCACGACAGTTAACCTTACTGAATAATCTATCCTTCAAGAAGTTTCCAAATCCCTGCGATGCATCTGGGTGCAAGCCTACATATTCATCCATATGAAAGGCATTAATTTTGTCCCATTCTATTTTTTTATGTTGCAATTCTGCCAAAAACTCATTTTGTGAAGGAGCAGAAGCAAAAATAATATTAATGTATTCTCTGTCTTTTAACAATTCAGAAATCTTTGCTGTAATAATTTCAGCTGCGGCAGTACCTAATTCGGGCCGTCCGCTATATATTTTTACGTTTAATTTATCTTTAAGGATCTCTCTCATAAGTAGTAAAATGATAATTTCTGTAATTATATTAATTTTCTTTGTTGTAAATAACTCTTCCCTGGACTATGGTTGTACTGACATTGATATTCGAATCGAAAATAACGATATCCGCATCTTTTCCTGTGATCAATGATCCTTTAGATGAACCTATTCCAAGAATATTAGCGGGCGTCTGAGAGGCCATTTTAACTGCTTCGAGCAATGGAACATCAGCCATATTTATCATGGTACGTACCAAGCGGTCGCAAGTGGCAACGCTTCCAGCAAATGAAGAACGATCAGGAAGTTTTGCCACTCCGTCTTCAACAATCACTTTTAATCCATTGTGCTTACTTCCGAGAATACTATCTCCTGCAGGCATCCCGGCAGAACGCATAGAATCGGTGATTAGGGCAATACGATCAGGACCTTTAATTTTATAAATCAACTTCAACAATGGTGCAGGAAGATGTACCCCATCTGCTATGATCTCCACATCCATCTCATCAAGGAGATAGGCAGTTTCAATCACACCTGCATATCTGAAACACGCTCTACGTGAAACTCCTGACATAGCAGAATAAAAATGGGTGGCCAAGGTATAGCCAGCCTCAAATGCTAACAATGCTTCTTCATAGATCGCATCAGTATGTGCCATGGCTACCAGAATACCTTTTGACCGTAAATGGTTGCCAAATTCGATAGCACCTTTTAATTCTGGAGCAGCACTCCATCGTTTAATATCAGAAGACCTAGAAAGAATATCCATATATTCCTTTGGATCAGGATTTCGGATATACCTGGGATCCTGAGCACCACGCTGGCTCAATGCAAAATATGGGCCCTCAAGATGCATACCCAGAAATTGAGCACCTTTTTTATTATTCTTATCAGCCTGTTTGTATAATTCCAGTGTATTATAAAGTTCATCAAGCTCACTGGTTAAGGTGGTTGGCATCAAGGCTGTTGTTCCGTACATGGCATGCGTTTCTGCAATCTTCAAAAATGCCTCCTCCGATCCATCCATAAAATCATGGCCACCACCACCGTGAACATGGATATCGATAAAGCCGGGAGCTATATAATTGCCTTTTGCATCAATCTCAACTGCACCCGGGACATCGATATTTCCTTCCGCTACCTCCTTTATTTTACCATTAACAACCACTACAGTTCCACTGATGATGCGGTATGGGGTTAATATTTTACCATTGTATATTTTAAGTTTGTTTTCCATAATTGTATTCTATAAAAACCAGAGTTATAGTCCCAGGTAATTTTAGTAAAAAATAATTGAGTTTAATACTCCTCCCCTAAATATTACTAATGCTGATAAATGCATAGGTCTAGTAAATCAAGACTCAGAAAAGCATAAATGTCCTACCTTAAGCTGAAATAAAACCCACTCAGGTAGATGACAGGAATTGATAATAACTTATCTAGCTTTGGGGATATAGTTTACTTTAAGCAAACTTTTTGTTCCCGGATTGCCCAAAACATCAACTGTTTGAATTTCAATCGTGTTGATTCCGGAACTCAATTTAACCAATGTCCCCTTCTCTATTACCGACCTTTTTAAGCTATTCACTTCAATATTAAAAGATTTAAAGCCAGGTAAATTGCCAGCAAAATCAATCTGAAGTTCACCATCATTTACATAATGAGCAGCGAAATCTACTTGGAACAAGCTGCCGTATATATCTGAAGGTCTGCGGATAAAAAATCGATGCTCCAGTGTTTCCGGAGTTTGTGCATCTGTCCAGGCATAATAGCCATCCCAACCCCAATGTGTTCTTCCATGCGTTACAGGCAAAGGCGATTTCTGGCTCAGCCAGTTGCTTCGGGGTAGCCAGCGGACTTCAGCGGTATTATAGAACCCGTAACCACCAGAGTAACCTGGGTTTTCCTGATTAAATGTCACCTTCCACCACACATAATCCTTAGTAATTTTACCGGAAAAAGCATTGCCACCTGCATCCATAGCTATGGGCAGATTATCAGGATCAATTCGGCTTGCCCGTCTGTCACGATCTTCGAATGACCATTTATCCCTGTCAATAATCTCCCCTCCAGGATAATAGGTCTTTAGAAATAAATTATGAAGCTCCAGAATATTTAGAGGGATTCCTGTTTTTTTGTCGTAGAACATGGTATCAAAATTCGGGTCTGCCATAATCCACTTTTCATAATCCCGAGACCAGACCTCAACCAGTTCATGACCACCCCATATCGCATAATTCGTATTAACAATCCTGGCCGGAATACCAAAACTCTGGCAAGCCTGAGCAAAAACAATTGCATAATGAAGACAATTCCCTCCTCTTTTCGACAAATTTCCAGGCCCGGCAGGTCCGCTGAGTATCTTACGTGCATCCCAGCTCAGCAAATCTTCAAATTCAGAATTTGGCAGAAACCAATCCCAGTTTGCGGACGTCCATGCCCTCAGACGTTTGATCTTTTCCCATTCTGTTGTTGCACCATTTACTACCTGATCAAGTTTAAATTGCTTCCTGAATTCCTGAAGCTCAGGCAAAGCAGGGTTTTCATGCACAAAATCAAAGGCAGAGCGGATCAGTGGGTAATTCTTTACTTGAGCTATAAAAATACCTGCATCTATTGAACTGCTGTGCCATCTACTTTTTAAATCCAGTCCCAGAATTTTGGGTGTGCTGTTTGAGGTAACAGGATCGATACTATATTCCAACTGTATGAAACGATGATTATTCCTTGTTGGTAAAATTGAACCTTCAAAATTCTGCCAAGGTGTCCATTCTCCGGCTTCAGGTGCATGGGTATTTCCGCTTCTTATCCGCATTTGCCATTTGGAGCCCGCTGCATTTAAAATTCTGGGGCTTATTTCTGCAGCTTCAATTTTTACAGGAAAATACATGACATCATCTAAGGCCTTATCAGCGAGATTAATGACCGGAGTTTGCAGCCAGGCCTTTTTAGCATAAGCCTGCATCTTTAAACGAATTGGATATTCAGCGATATTTGATGAGCTTCCCGCATTCTTCCAGGTTTTACCATTATCAGTACTCCGCTCACTATTCCCTGTAAATGAAGAAGGCTGCCCTGTGACATTGCGTATAATTGAACTCAAAGCCATTGGGATCCTGAACTTTTCATTCTGATTATGTACTCTCAGCTCAATAAGGTTTCTGCCATTTTTTAAATAAGCTACCGGAACCGGAACAGAAGTCCAGAAGTGACGTAATTCATAAACAATTGGCTTATTCCCATTTACTCTGAATTCAAGTTTTCCACCACTCATTGGTTCAGCAGGCATCATTGGATAAATGAGCATACTGATCCATGCATTTTTAGCAGGCAATACCGGTAATTCAAGGACTTTCCTGATGATTCGGCCAGTTGAAAGTGTATCCCATGCTTCCGAACGAATGGAACCTAGGGCAACAGCATCATTTTCAATCAAAAGATTGTCTTCAAGCACAATCGCATTGTCCTCAAGTTTAAGATTCTGAGAAACAGACTGCTCCCATAATTCTGCTGCGGTCCAGGTTTCAACTTTAGATTTCAGGGTATCAGATATAACTGACCCTTTTGAGTAAGGAATCTCAAATTCTGTAGAAAACCCATCCATTATTCCGGCAAGGCATGCTATTGAAATTAAGACAATTCTGAAAATGGGTTTTAGAGTCATAGTATAAATTCTTGATTTTTTTAACCACGTAGGACACATAGATCATTTCTTTAAAAGCTAATAACAATTATTAACTCTATGATTATATGTGGCTTTTTTAATTTATAACCACATAGTACGCATAGATCATACCTTTCAAAAGCCAATAACAGCAATTAATTCTATGTTTCTATGTGGTTTCATTAAAGCTCAGATCTCAATCAATTTTGTTAATTACCCATTAACAAAAATCCCGAACCTCCATCTTTAGATGAAGATCCGGAATATTTTTAAATTATATAGGCTACTTTCTGTTAAGCAGAGAACAAAACCTCTATTTGTTAATTTTCAATGAAACTGTTCCAGCAGGCAATTTCACTGCAACAGTATTAGTACTTGCATCAAATGTCCAGTCCTTTATGGCTTGTCCGTTAACCTGAACAGAAGCCGGTTTCCCGGATACCATAATTTTCAGCGAACAGCCCTTCCAGGATTTAATTTCGGCATCAATACCAGTAGAAACTAATGCCAAGGTACCTCTTGTACCAACATCTGCGCTTAAAGACAAACCATTACCAGAGATAGAGCTTCCTTCATAGTATATTTTCTGAAGAGTGCCTGATTTATCATAGCTCGCAGTAAATCGTTTTGCATCAGTTGTAAAGCCGGCTGCTACCCCATTTTCTGTTCCGGTTCTGAAAAAACCTATGTCCGAACCATTCGCATGTACCATTTTCGCACCGATCCATCCTGCTGCTTCCAGTTTAGTGGTAACCGGCGCCGGACCTGAAGACGGTTTAGACTCTGGTAAAATCACCGAAAGGAAACTTGCCTGATTCAAATCGGATTTACTTGACAGAGACAGGAATGACTCATAGAAGTTTTTACCAATGCCTGCACTTTTATCATAAATCTTGGATGCAACGATCTCCGGACTTACCACATCCATTGTCAATTTAGCATTTGGACGGTCAATGATCATACGTCCTTTATCATAGCTGATGGCAGTCTGATTGTTTTCCCCCGGAGGAGCATGGAACAACCAGTCGTAAACATGGCCTTTTGGCGATTTACTTTTCACTTCATCAAAAAGGAAAACAGGACCTGTCTTGGTGTAAAGTAGGGTACGGAAATACTTCTCAAGTTTACCCTTGTACACTGAACTCAGCTCACTTTCAATTCCATCGGCATCTTTACCATTGAATAAATGCTGAACTCTTGGCCATTCGGTAAGGGCTTTGATTCCATTATCGTAATGAGCAGGAGTCTGACTTTCAGGATCGTGATCTACCAGCATGACGTTATGAGCAATCGCCTGGACGCTATAACTCAAATACTCCAGATTCGCATAATATCCCAAAGGACCATAAGCAGGATCTGTCAATAAGGTTTCTCCATTTTTCATGATCTGGAAACTTCCCTGATCATAATGATAATGATTTGAGTTTGGTCCAACACGGGTGCTCAATACCATAGATGCATCATCCCAACCGGAACGCATGACCATACCCTGCGCTGTAAAGAATTTGGATGCAGGCAATGTTTCTCTGGATACCGGTGTAATATCATCCCTATACCATACATAACTCAGATAACCACCCTTTCCAGATTCCCAGAATGGTTTTACGTAATTATACAGAAAAGGATTTTTTGTCCGGTTGACCAGCCACCAAGAGTGAATCTGACCGCCAATATCAGCTTTTGATCCCTTTGCTCCACCACCATCACCATAATCCTGCATCAAACCATTAGAATAGCTAGACTGAATTAGGTATTTGTAAAAATTCTGGAAATTGGTTGTAGTAGAATAATCCACTCCAAAATTCCGTTCCAAAGCTGGTAATAATTCGCCCATATCCCTGCTTGCCATATTCATATAGCCACTTTTTGGCTCACCATAACTGCCATCCTCATAATAAGTACGGTCAATAAAAGTTTTAGTTTTAGTCAGTATACCTGAGATATATGGTTCCAGATTCGGATTAGATGGATCATCCCCATAAATAGCTGTAGCAGCCAAACCCATACCTCCTGCCAGTACGGCAATGTGATTGGTTTGGTTGGAAGGCATACGGTTCATTTCAACCATATCGCGGTGGAACATCTTCAAACCTTTCTCCATAATGGCAGTCCGGACAAATGCACGCTCTGATTCAGAAAGCAGATCGTACAACATATCATAACCATAAGCCACCGGCTTAATAGTATACCCTACAGGATAGTAAGTCCAGAACTTACGTTCCAGCATCCAGTCGGCATTCCATTTTTTAAACGAGCAAAGTTTCAGCAATGCCTTTTTTGCCTGCTCACCTGCTGCACGATCACCTTTAAAAGTGTACTGGAAGCTGCCCTCCTCAATTACATTCCCAAGAGTTGAATTAGGATTATTCCAAAGAGCATAAGAATTGAAACCAACTGCAGTTTTTGAATGCGGACCACCAACAAGGTTTTCTGCAGTTATATCGATACCTTCATTGATTGCATCCACATTCACTTTCATGAAATCTTTATGCGCCAGTGCATTATCAAGAATCTTTTTAGCAACAGGCGATTTTTCACTAGCCATGCGGGTTTCAAGCTCCTCAGCAGAAAAATATAATCTTGGGTGGCCATTTACCTGTTTACCCGGCATCAGGAAGCGTATGGCCCAGTTAACTGATTCTCCCTGATTATCCTCACCTTTCAAACGGATCTCCCATTGACCGCGGGCATCCTTTTCAGAAAGTTTATAGATAGCTGTATTTGCCCATTCATTACCACTGCGGCTGAATGAAATATTATCCTTAACAATTTTTCCCTGGCTATCTACCAATGTGCCTGTAACCTGTTTCAGATTTATATTTCCTTCGGGTGCAACTTTAAGGCTGACGTTATCGCCATAAAAAAAGTGCTTGTTCAAAATCGTCACATCGAACATATCCAGATTAGTAGAACTCGGGGTAGTAGCTATAAATTGTCTGTCGCGCTCACCATTGATGCTGAAATCATCCATCAGAATGGTGTAGGTAAGTAGATAATTCACTATTGGGTATGACCCCTTTAAGGTAACTACCTGGATGTGCTCATTGGCACCCAGTGACTTTCCATCCAGCTTAAATGCTGAAATTGGAAGATCAAGTTCCAGCCAGGAATTTGCTTTTGGATTGCTGATCTTGTGGAAGTAACGCTTGCCTTCGAAGGTACCTAAGGAAAGTTCCAGAGATTCTGGATTACGATCACCCTGAAAATATACGGCAGCTTTCAGCCTGGTATCGGAGACTGTATACAGATTTAAACGTTTTGTAAATCCCTGATAAAGCTCTGTAACATCATGGGCTTTAAAAGGACGCGCAAGGGCATATTTACTGTCTTTGTAGGTTGGAGACTTTACTGCAAAATACAATGCATCAAAGGCTATATCCTGTGCATAGGGATAAGTTTCCCAGGCGAAAAGTTCACCGGTTTCAAAATCGTTGAACAAGGTGTAGGGAGTCCTGCCGGGATTCTGAGCATTCGCAAGATTAATAATCATGCAAATTGCAAGCATTTGTAAAAGGAATTGTTTCTTCATTTTTTGTAGTTTGTTAGTATTGGGTCTTTTAGATTAAATTCTATTATATTTTTAGCATACGAAGGGCATTCCCCGACCATACCTTTTGCTTTTCGGTATCGTTGATCGCTTTAAAAGCTCCGAGTCTTAAAAAAGGTGAGGTATAATCCACAAAAGGAGTCTCAGTTCCAAAGGCCATCTTATCAGCTCCGAAATTTTCAAGCAAATAAGTTAAACTTTCACTATTCGGACCTTTCACAGCTACTCCGCTACCTCTTGAAGTATCGAAAAGAACATCTGCAGCCTTTAGTGTTTTAATGGATTCGGCCGTAGTTGGTTCCTGTCCGTCGGTAATCCGGGCTTCAAGAATCATATATTTTGCATCAGGCACTTTACTTACCAAAGCAGCAACATCATTATAACTGATTGCCTTATCCACATCCAGCCATGACCGTTCCCTCAAATCAGTCATACGAAGTGGAATTGAAACGGGCATACCCAGATCTCTTGCTGCCTTGACCATTTCAACACAGGCATCATCAGTCAGTTTGTAATGATGATAAATTGGAAAGATCCGAATTCCTTTCATTCCAAACTCTTTATGACAGGTTTCAAGGGCGTCTCTCCACCATGGAAGAACCGGATTTATAGTTGCAAAGGGGATAAAACGATCTTTAAATGAGGCATCGGAGTTCAACTCAGCAAATAATTCTTCATTTGCAATTTGCCCATCTACATAAAATATACCATTTAGATTTGATACTATTGCTTTATCCACCCCATAGGTATTCATCCTTTTGAGCAGGTCTTTAAGATTATTACCTCTCAAATTACGGTATGGCCAGTGACCAACGAATGCATTGATATCAAGCAACATGATTACCCGCCTTTCTCAATAAATTGTTAAAGTTCTCGAAAAAGATCTTTTTCCTATCTGCCTCGTTCAGATCAGCCCATATAATTTTACCGACACCCGTTTCATAATTCATATCGGTTGCAAATAACAAACGATCAGCGCCAAGATATTTAACCGCCATATCAATCATTCCCTCGTCACTTACACTACCACTTGTATCCAGAAATAATGTTGGAGCCTTTCTTAAAATCCGGCACATATATTCCCAGTTTCCTCCCCCACCGATATGACCACAAATGATCATGGCTTCAGGATAACGGTTAGCTATTTCAACAAAATCCTCAGGAACAGAGGAATTTGGTGGATTGGTTGGTAAATATCCCGGGCGCCAGTTTCCCAAGGTGGTAACTCCATGAAGCATTAATGGAATTTTATGTTTGATGCAGCGTTCAACGATTGGGTAATACAGTGGATCATTGATCTTAACTGCATCATAAAGTTCTCCAAGCATCACCATACCATTGTCTACACAACGGTCGATCTCATCCAAAGCTTCTTTTTTAAATAATGGATTAATATAACATTGTCCCAGGATCCGTTTGGGATGGGATTTCATTGCCTGGATTATGATATCATTATTGGTACGAATATCTGCCACAGTTTTTCCTCCTGGAATTGAGCAGGCAGCTTTTGTGATACCTAGTGTTTCACAACTTTCATCTACTTGAGCAGCATTGCTACCAGGCCAGATATGGTTATGAGCATCCAGCTTTGCATACTTCTTTGCCGATTCCATAATGGCTTTCCAGCCATCATTCTGAAAAGTATTTACGGTCTGATCAGATTCTTCTTTCGAAGGAATATTACATAAAACACCCGACATCGAAGCACCTAAAAGTCCGATACCACTGGTACTTAAAAACGTTCTTCGGTTTAAACCAAAATCAGTCTTGTTTTTCATGTATGGAAGATAAATTATTTTTTACGATTTCTTCAGATAAATGACCAGTAAAAAGAGAAAAGCCCCATTGGTAGAATTAAATAAGATAAAAATAATGGCGGTTAGACAAGTCTTTCCCTTTTGTATGGACAGCGGTTAATAATCAGTAAAGATGATGTGCTGAAATATGCAAAGAGTACAGTTAAACGAGTCGATCCCGTACTTACGGGAAATCAGAAGATATTGTGCGCTTTAAATCTACGGAAAGTGGGATCTCTCCTCGCGGAACATTTAATGTTTGGGTCAAAAATACATTTCGCTCGTCGAGATGACAGTTATTTGCGGAACTCCCGTACATATGGGAGTTATTCCCTCGATTTCTTAACCAACTCCGCCACCTTTTTACTAATCTGCTTTTCTACCGATTCGGTATAGGGCGCACGATGCCCGTATTCAGCCATTCCGTTGTCTCCTTCATACCCGCCTTCTTTCAATACTCTAAGGCTGGGCACATAGCTTAGAAGATCGTTGTTATAGCCAAAGACCCAGGTATCATTCCAGCCGTATAGGCCTTTGAATTTGAGTGAATAATCGACAACAGTTTCGCCGGTTAAGGCAATAAATGTAAATCCGGAGCCAAACTTCCAGACCTGTATCGGGTATTTCACACGATCAGGTGGTGCACCCAGGGTTTTGTATTGATTGATTTGATGTTCAACTTCAGTTTTTAACATACCAGTCAGACCGGGTAGTTTTTTCTGCAGTTCTGCAAGGGATAAGCCTGGTTTAAGAAAGAGTTCGGTTTCACCCATTACGGCCTTCAATGGACCGGTTATGGCCTTCATTGGTGCCGCAATCACCTGCTTAACGGATTCAGCAAGTATATGACCATACATGGAAGTAAGTTTCACTGCCTCAGACTCGTTTCCGCGGATTCTGGGCAGTGGATTTGCATCCCCACCACAATTCTGAACAAACATGGCCAATGATCCCGGATATTGTTTCTCCAGTTCGATCTGCGCAAAGCCGGCATAATCACCACTGATACTTAATCCTCCCAATGCTGTGGTATGGCAGGAATAACCGAAAAGAATGCCCCTTAGTTGCCCACCCGACTTAATAGTCAATACCGGAACATCCTGATCAACCTGTCCGCCGAATGCTCTTGTCTCAGGACCACGGGATCTCCTGCGGTTTACTGCAATACCGGCCAGGCCATGCTCAAAATTGATCTCTGCCGAAGCAAGATCCTTAAGTGCAGCACCAATAACTTCATCATATCGCTTATACACCATTTGGGTATATCGATCCTTTGCCGCCCTTTCCTGATCATTAAATTCATAATAGATCCATAATACATCTTCAGTCACCGGGCATGAATGATTATGTGAAGTATTCAAAATCAGGCGTTCTCTTGGTATTTTATACTTTGCAAGTGCATTAGCTGCAATAATATCCACCATTTTATCACTCAGACCTACCAGGTCTGCTGTCACTATAACTGAGGTTTGCCCTGTTTCATCGCGAAGCGCCATTGCCTTTAACCAGATCGGATGGACTACCTCCTGCGACATACGGGTTTTGCCTCCATAACCCGCCAAGGGTACTGATTCTATCGGAGTAATATCTGCTTTGGCAACTCCTGCCTGCCACTGGGCAAGCGCAGGGCTTGAAAAGAGCATACTAGCTACGATAATTTTGCTCATTAATCTAGTCATTATCAAAATTTAATATACTGTCATCCAATCAATTCGAGTCTCTGCGTCTTTACGAGAGTCCTTTTAAAATTTTCTATTCCCTTTTCCCAGTTCTCTCAGCGTCCGACAGGAGCCTTCTATTTTTTTTCTCTCAAAGACGCAAACAGCCAGATATTACCTAATTCCAATCTTGATGTTGATTAATTAAACATCAGTGAACCAAAATATTGCGGAAGATGAAACTGTGGCACCGGATTCTGAACAACATTCCACGTGATGTAATGTGGGTTTGTACTTCTGCTCGATGTTTTATAAAAATTGGCTTTCCACAGTACCCCCTTTTTAGGCTGGGTAAAGTTTCCATATTTTGCAAGTAGGGAAATAGGCATTTTAAACTCAAGGAACCAGGTTACGGGTTCTGAAATCTCCTGTTCAAGCTTTTTGGGTAAAGTATGGGCTATTTCTACAACATTGAAGTCTTCCTCTGTTACATTTGTTCTTTTACCATCCTTATGATAGGCCATTAGGCCTGTTCCACCGGCATTAATCTCAACATTGAAATATCTTAGTGGCCAATCCGAGTCTGGTGAGAAAAAGAATTCGACACAGGCATCCGTTGAAACAGGGCCATTAAACTTTGTATTTTGAATCCGGACATGACGGTCTTGAACTTTGTAAATCAAATAAATATTCTCGGTATCGTACATCATCTTTGCAGTCACCACTGGTTGAAATGCAGGTAACTTTCCCATAAAATTTACAATTGGAATTTCTTTTACCTTCTTCCATTGAGCTTTATCCCAATTTGCATCAATTTTCATGGATTTCTTTAGCTTACTGACTTTGTAAACCAATGGCAAATCAGATGAGTATGAAACAGAGATCATGAAAATCCAGGTAAAAAACAATGTAGCCGATACTTTTTTCATAATAATCCTTGATTTATAAAATCTTTGAATAACTTAATACTTTACAGCTATTTTTGATTGACCCTGCGGAATGGAAAGAGTCATATTTTTTGAATTCTGATCGTATTTCCAATTCTTGATAAGCTGTCCGTTCTGAATGACAGAGGATGGCCTTTGGAGACTTGCCATCATAAGTTCACAAGGAGTTTCAGACTTAATTTCAAGATTTGCAGAGGAGCTTAAAATTGAAAAAGAAACGATGACAGGCTTTGAAAATCTCAAGCTGGAACCATAAGCTTCAAAATTCTTCCCTTCAAAATAACCTTCTTTAAGCTGATCTTGTGAAATGACCGCAGTTAATCTGTTTGCATCAGTTTTAAAACCTTCAATACCTGCATCTGAACTTTGATGTAGCCTGAATAAACCATAATACTTTGTATTAGCTTCATTTAACACAGCACCTATCCAGCCATTGGAATCGATCCTTGTGGGCTTTGGTCTCACTGCATAATCACCATTCTTAGGTTTTGCTTCAGGCATCATTACAGCAAGAAAATCGGCATCATTCTGCATCATAGAAGATATTGCTATGAAACTCTCATCACGGTCAG
>JBIIRT010000074.1:0-13322 GCA_044341405.1 Daejeonella sp.
CTTGGCTTTCAGCTTTTAGCTTTCAACTCTTATCTTATCCTAAACCCCTCATTCTCAAAACTCACTCTTGCAATTGCTTTGGTTTTTGCGTGATAGAAAAGACATTGCCAGTTCTCTTCGACTGCTCTCAATCCGTATTCATGTCTTAGTTCCATAGATCTGCGCCCATCAAAGTCATATTTAGCGATGAATTTTCGAAGTAGTTGCTCAGGTTCAGGAAGGATATCTGCTCCAAAGAATATGGTTTCTTTTTCTTCCCTAATCAGGAAAATCTGATGAAATTCACAATGGCCACCCGTCAACTCAAATGCAATTTCGCTATTGAATTGTCCGCTGCCTTCAATAAACTGGATTGAGCCGCTGCGTTGAACAAAGTCGAAAATCTCTGTCTTGTAAGATAGAGAGGGCTTACTGTAGGCTGCTTCCCACTCTCCTCTTTGAATTACATATTCAGCATTGGGGAAACTCAAAGATAATTGACCACCTTTATTATTAACCATACCCCCTGCATGGTCAAAGTGAAGATGTGACATTAAGACCAAATTAACATCAGAAGGTTGATAGCCTGCTTTCTTAATATTTTCATGTATGATCAGTTCACCCTGATCATTATGAAAGCCAAGTCCTGTATCCAAAATAATCAAATCATTCCCGGTTTCAACAAGAAAAGGCTGCACATAAATAAACAGGGATGCGGGCCTGTCTTTGGGATTATGAATGGACGAATCAAAAGGAATAAAAGTCTTTGAACTATCCACAGAATAAGATCCTTCAACTAAAGGGAAAGCTTTCAATGTTCTTTTTTTATTATCTTGTTAAATTCTATTTTTACAGTTTACTTAGGCAAAGATATGCAAAAAAGATGGGTGGAACGGGAGCTTGAAAACCTTGCAGCAATAGCAGCATTACAAGATTCATTGAAAATTGACAAGGTTTTAGTGAGCCTTCTCGTTAAAAGAGGAATTACGAATTATGAAGATGCAAGATCTTTTTTCAGACCAGATCTAAACGAGCTTCATGATCCTTTTTTGATGCAGGACATGGCAATAGCTATTTCCCGTATCAATCAGGCAATTACATCGGCTGAAAAAATTCTTATATACGGCGACTATGATGTTGATGGCACCACATCAGTAGCGCTCACATTTAGTTTCTTTAAAAAAATTCATTCAGAAATAGACTTTTATATCCCCGATCGCTATCGGGAGGGTTATGGTATTTCTACACAGGGGATTGATTACGCCTTTGAAAATGGCTATTCTCTCATTATTGCTTTGGATTGTGGTATTAAATCAGTTGATAAAATCGACTATGCAAAGGAGAAGGGTATTGAATTTATCATTTGTGACCATCATCTACCCGGCGAACAACTTCCTGCCGCAATTGCTGTACTTGACCCGAAAAGAACTGATTGCAACTATCCCTATAAGGAATTATCAGGTTGCGGGATTGGATTTAAGCTAATTCAGGCTTATGCCCTGAACTATGAAATTTCAATGGAGCAAGTATATTCCTACCTGGATTTGGTCGCTGTGAGTATTGCTTCAGATATTGTTCCAATTACAGGTGAAAACCGAATTCTGGCATGGCATGGACTTAAAAAATTAAATGTAGATCCATGCAAGGGCCTGTCTGCTCTCATGAATATTTCCGGCAGAAAAGAAAATATGAACATCATGGATGTGGTTTTTACGATTGGCCCCAGGATTAATGCTGCGGGCAGAATTGATGATGCCAAACATGCTGTAAACCTTTTAATCGCTGATGATGAAGCGATTGCCGAAGAAAAAAGTCAGATCATTAATACAAAAAATACCGAACGCAAAGAGCATGATAGTAATATTACAGATCAGGCTCTGGCAATGATTGATGCAGATCCGGTACTTATCAGCCAAAAGACAACAGTAGTTTACAATGAATCTTGGCATAAAGGGGTAATTGGAATAGTAGCTTCAAGGCTTACCGAAAAATATTATCGGCCAACAATCGTTTTGACCTATTCAAATGGTCTCGCAGCAGGTTCTGCAAGATCAGTAGCTGGATTCGACCTTTATGAGGCATTGTGTGAATGCAGTGATTTGCTTATTCAGTTTGGAGGTCATAAATATGCAGCGGGCCTGACAATGAAGACTGAAAATATACCCGCATTCCAGCAACGTTTTGAGGATGTTGTTGCAGCCAGTATTCCTGATGAGTTGTTGGTACAAGCAATAAACATAGACGCAGAAATTGAACTTAACCAAATTGATCCAAAATTCTACCGAATTCTGACGCAGTTTGAGCCGTTCGGACCGCAGAACATGTCCCCTATATTTGTTAGCAGAAATGTTTATACTTACGGTACGGCAATTACCGTTGGTAGCAATCATTTGAAAATGAGTGTTCATCAGAACAATCAGACTTATCTTAACTGTATAGGATTTAGTCTGGGAGAATACCTGCACCTAGTCAATTCAGGAGCAGCATTTGACATATGTTATACTATTGAAGAGAATACATGGAAAGAGAAAAAATCGATACAATTGAATATCAAGGGAATACGATCGGCTCTTCAAAACCAGAATCAATGATTTTAAGAGCTGAGAACCTTGTAAAAAAGTATAAGCAGCGTACTGTTGTGAACAATGTATCCTTTCATGTTTCGCAGGGAGAAATTGTGGGATTGCTTGGACCAAATGGTGCAGGTAAAACGACTTCATTCTATATGATTGTAGGATTAATCAGACCAAATGAAGGACATGTTTATCTTGACGATGTAAACATAACCGAAGATGCCATGTATCGAAGGGCTCAAAAAGGAATTGGATATCTAGCTCAGGAGGCCTCAGTTTTCAGGAAATTATCAGTTGAAGATAATATAAAGGCAGTACTTGAGATGACCAAACTCAGTAAAGAGGAACAAAGGGATAAACTAGAACAACTAATTGATGAATTCAGTCTTCATAAAGTAAGGAAAAATCGAGGCGACTTGCTTTCGGGGGGAGAGAGAAGGCGGACTGAAATTTCCAGAGCACTGGCGGCAGATCCAAAATTCATCCTTCTGGACGAACCTTTTGCCGGCGTTGACCCAATTGCAGTAGAAGAAATCCAGAGCATTGTAGCAAAACTTAAACTTCGAAATATCGGAATTCTGATTACCGATCATAATGTTCAGGAAACACTCTCCATCACGGACAGGGCATATCTGCTTGCTGAGGGTAAGATCATGTTGACAGGTACACCTCAGGAGATTGCAAACAATGAAATGGCTAAAAAATTCTATCTTGGTCAGAATTTTGAATTGCGAAAAAAGAAAGTCTGAGCGCCAATTAGCCATATAACAGAATGACAATTGTAAATTCCATTTTTACCTGGATTATGAAAAAGCGGATGCACCAGATCGAGCTTTTCATAAAATACCCCCATGATGTTCAGGATGAATGGTTTCAGACACTAATATCCAGTGCCCATCATACTGAATGGGGCAAAAAATATGACTATTCTTCCATCTATAATCAGGATCAGTTTAAAGAACGCGTACCGATTCAAAATTATGAATCACTAAAACCATACATCGAAAAAATGATGAATGGTGAGCAGAATGTACTTTGGCCTTCTGAGATTAAGTGGTTTGCTAAATCATCAGGCACCACAAATGATCGGAGCAAATTTATTCCAGTAAGTGAGGAGTCGCTTGAAGAATGTCATTTTAAGGGAGGCAAAGATTTGTTGTCTATGTATTGTGATAACCGGCCTGACGCCAGAATATTCACCGGGAAATGTTTGGTATTGGGGGGAAGTCATCAGATTAACCAATTGAATACAGATTCCTGTTATGGCGATCTTTCGGCAGTACTGATAAAAAATTTACCATTCTGGGCCGAATTCTACCGCACTCCTGATATGTCGATCGCATTGATGGATAATTTCGAGGACAAAGTAGAAAAAATAGCCCGAGCAACAATCGATGTGAATGTGACTAATATTGCAGGAGTACCTACCTGGAATCTGGTTCTTGCTAAACGAATTCTTGAAATTACCGGAAAAAATAACCTCCTTGAAGTTTGGCCAAATCTTGAGTTTTACTTTCATGGAGCGGTAAATTTCAATCCTTACCGTGAACAATTTAAAAAGCTTATTCCTTCAGATAACATGTATTATCTTGAAACATATAATGCTTCAGAAGGATTTTTTGGCATTCAGGATCAGCCCAATTCTGAGGAAATGCTCCTAATGCTTGATTATGGAATTTATTACGAGTTTCTTCCTATGGAAGATCTTCATTCAGAGAATCCAAAAACCCTCCGGCTTGACCAGGTGCAACTGAATAAGAATTACGCACTAATTATTTCAACCAATGCAGGATTATGGCGATATATGATCGGAGATACCATCAAATTCACTTCGCTATCACCACACCGCATTCAAATCACTGGCCGTACCAAACATTTCATCAATGCATTTGGCGAAGAACTGATCATAGACAATGCTGAAAAAGGGCTTGCCAAAGCTTGCCTGGAAACACATGCCATTATCCGGGATTATACCGCCTGTCCCATTTATTTTGAAGGTGATGAAGTTGGCGGACATGAATGGATCATCGAATTTGAACAAAAACCTGATGATAAAGAAAGATTCACCGATCTCCTTGACCAAACCTTGAGGGAAGTAAATTCTGATTACGATGCCAAACGGTTTAAGGACATGGCATTACGCCGTCCGTTGCTGCACATTGCACCGGATGGAATATTTTATACGTGGATGAAAAATCGTGGCAAACTCGGAGGCCAACATAAAGTGCCACGACTGGCAAATGACAGGGCTTATGTAGATGAGATACTGAAATTGCTTTAAGCAGAGCAGAAAGTAGAAAGTAGAAAGCTAAAAGCAGAAAGCTGAAAGCTAAAAGCTAAAAGCAGAAAGCCAAAAGCCAAGACAAATTAAAGCTTCACTTGAAATTTAGTACTATTTACTGACAACAGGTAACTGATAACAGGTAACTAAAATAAAATCCTTGTCCCTTGCTCCTTATTCCTTGTTCACCTTTTTCGGGAACACCAGCGATGCCACAACACTTGTCGTAAGTATGAATAATATTACGAACAATGAATGAACAGTTGTAAATCCCCATAAAGTTAGCCAGTGATGCGCAAGCATTTTGACACCAATAAATACAAGCAGGAAGGCTAATCCCAATTTGAGATAATGAAATTTATGAATCACATTCACTAGTAGAAAGAACATTGATCTTAAGCCCAGAATAGCGAATATATTTGAGAAAAATACGATGTAGGGATCTTTGGTAACTGCAAAAATCGCCGGTATTGAATCAACTGCAAAAATAAGATCAGTAAACTCTACGATCAACAAAACAATGAAAAGCGGGGTAACCATATTCTTTCCATCAATTTTTATAAAGAATTTATTACCTGCATATTCAGGATAGACAGAAAAATACTTGGAGGCGAGACGAACCACCTTATGATTTTCAGTATCGATTTTTTCTTCCTCATCATTACTGAAGAACATACCAATGCCTGTATAAACAAGAAATGCTCCAAATAAATATAAAATCCAGCCAAACTCATTAATGAGGGTCGAACCAAGGAAAATAAAGAGGAAACGCATCAACACTGCACCAATAATCCCCCAGAATAATACCCTGTGATAATACTTTTCATCTACTCCAAAAGCCGAGAAGATTAATACCATAACAAAAATATTATCAACAGATAAGGCGTATTCTATTACATATCCTGTTAGAAATTCAAGTGCAAGATTTTGATTGTAGATGACTAAACTTCCTTGATAATTATCAGGCAAAAGGCTGATATTGTGAAAATTTTGGGCAGTAACTTCCTGAAGAATTGCGAAATTACTGATACCATGCAATAGTTGGCCGTTAGTAAGCAGCAGGAAATAAAAACCTATGGCAAAGCTCACCCAAATAACGCTCATGATAGCCGCCTCTTTCATACTAACCTTATGATCCTTCTTATTAAAAAGACCCAGATCTATGGCTAGCATTAACACAATAAAAAGCAGAAAACTGCAGAAAAATATAATTTCGTTAGACATGTTTATTTTTTACGCTCGGTTGTAAACCTGACCAGCTGCTGCAGCGAATTACGGGCATTGTTTTCGGGCAGATCATTTAAAATAGAAAATGCTTCCTCTTGATAAGCTTCCATGCGGGAGCGGGCATAATCAAGTCCGCCACTATTACGCACAAAATCAATTACTTCAGCAACTTTACCCGACTCCTCGTTATGATTTTTTACCAGATTAATAATCCTTCGTTTCTCAGAACTAACCGCTCTATTCAAAGCATAGATAAGCGGAAGAGTGATTTTTTTCTCTTTAATATCATTTCCAAGAGGTTTCCCAACATCATCAATTCCAAAATCAAAGAGATCATCTTTAATCTGAAATGCAATACCAACTTTTTCGCCAAACAGACGCATTTTTTCAACTATTTCGGCACTAGCACCCGCAGAAGCAGCTCCACATGAACAGCATGAAGCAATTAAAGAGGCCGTTTTCTGACGTATAACTTCATAATAAACGGCTTCATCAATATCCAGTCGGCGCGCCTTTTCAATCTGCAATAATTCACCCTCACTCATTTGCTTAACCGCATCGGAAACAATTTTAAGCAAGTCAAAATCACCATTATTAATAGAAAGAAGTAGTCCTTTTGATAATAGAAAATCTCCTACAAGAACAGCGATTTTATTTTTCCATAAGGCATTTATAGAAAAAAAGCCTCGGCGTTCGTATGAATTATCAACCACATCATCATGAACCAGGGTAGCCGTATGTAATAATTCGACTAGCGCAGCTCCGCGATATGTGGCTTCTGTTATTCCACCACAAAGACTTGCTGAAAGAAACACAAACATTGGTCGGATCTGCTTGCCTTTACGTTTAACAATATAATGAGTAATTCGATCAAGTAGCGGAACAGAGCTCTGCATAGATGCTTTAAACTTTGCTTCGAAAGTTTCAAGTTCTGCGGCGATAGGCTTTTTAATCTCTTCGAGATTCAGCATCAATTTCTGAAATCTTGTGGGTTTTAATTAATTATGCAAACATATTGAAATTTCAGGAATAATGGTTGAACGAAACGATTGTAAACAGCTAATGTTTATAAAAGCCTAAAATATTTACAAAAAATTGATACTTTTGCATCCCTTCTAAAAGGAAGTGCTACACAAACGGAGAGGTGTCAGAGTGGCCGAACGAGCGAGCTTGGAAAGTTCGTGTACTAGCAATGGTACCGTGGGTTCGAATCCCACCCTCTCCGCAAAGAAATGCTGTCCGCCCTAAGGCGGATGGCATTTTTTGTTTCAGGCATTACGAGCATAGCTCGTATAAGCATGGAACAAAAAATGACAAAGCGGAGTGAAACGAAGCGAAAGCATTTTTTTGCTGGTACCCCCTAAAGGGATCAATGTAATTAATCCCACCCTCTCCGCAAGACAAATGCTGTTCCACCTCTGGTGGAGCGGCATTTTTTATTTGTAGAACATCAAGCTCGCTTGAATGATCGGAAAATAAAAATGCCGACAAGCGCAGCGGCAGCAATTGGCTTGACGGTACCCCCTAAAGGGATCAATGTAATTAATCCCAGCCTCTCCGTATTAATATTAAAAATATAGCTTTTAATGCATTTATTAAGGGCTTTTTTGTATCGAATAACAAAATGGTATCACAATAGGTGTCACATTTTAGACTTTTACGTGCAAGTATTAGTACTATCTTTGTTTATCATTTTGTCGTTCTTGGGATAAAATCTAGAGGGATGTGAGGATTGTACTGTATCTCTTTTTTATAAAGTTAATTAATTAAGTCTAAGGGTTTATATCCGTTATCTCTCAAAATTGACATTATGCAAAGTCCAAAAAAAGAGTTAAAAATTGAAGAAGATGATATTATTAAAGCATTGATTTCTCTATTGGTAGCATTTTTTCTGCTAGTACTAATACATTTGTTTTTAGGAAGTTATAGTTACAACTTAACGCTTTATGCAGATCCAAATCCTGGCACTTATTTCAAACCACCTAGCAATTGGCTTGATTATCACTGTCCATTGGATGTCAGCCATTATAAATTATCTTTTGACGGATATCACGAAATTACACCTGAAGAGTTTAAAGATGATACTATCTTTAGTAAGTTATTTAGTGGGTACAAAATTACCGCTTCAGTAAGTTTCGCACTAGAAAGTCATTGGACTTTTATACTTGTGGCAACTATTTTAATATTTATTATCATAAAGTTTTCTGATAAGTATACAATCAAAATAAAATAATTCTGTAAGCCTTCAGCGTAGTATGGACTTGATACTTAAAAAATGCTATTTACAAAAGCAATGAAATTGAAAGAATATCTGAACTTAATTGGCCTTAGAAAGGTTTAGAAATTTTAATTTCATTTCTATTGGTTTAAAGTTAATATCTTCTTAATTAGCTATTAAGAGCCTTCAATTTTTCTATGTAAGGCATATAAAAATCAATATTTACAATGTCGTAAGCAAAATCGGTTTCGTTAAATAAATCAAAATATTTTTTTGCATCATTGTCTTTTTTTTGATGTAAATAATTGATAGCAATGGTAAGTAATAATACATTATATCGACCTTTTTGAAAAAAATCTTTAACCGTGGGGAAGTCTTTTGGACTAATTTCATTCAGAAATAATATGGGCTCTTTCTCATCTCTATACATCCATATTAATCGACTAGCGATAACTAAAAAGTCAGCTTTGTCAAATGGTTGAACTAAGGTTCTAAAATAAGTTTGAAAGGTGGCAGTTTCCGAACTTAAAATCAGAGACCAAACGCCAATTCTTGCCGTTAAAATTGGGTGAATTTCTATTAGTTGTTCTGATTCTTTTAACGCTTTTTTCAGATAGGACTTTGCTTGCTTATTATCCTTTTCATTAAAAGATTTTTGACAAAGGACTAAATATTTAAATAATAAAAGATCTGGAAGCGTATTATCAGTAATGGCTTCAATCCACTTTCCTAAAAATTCCTTTATATTCTTTTCATCTACATAGGCTTGTAATAAGCATTTTTGTAGAAGAATAGAGCTGGCAATGTTAGATTGAACGAACTCAATGAGTTTTTGATCACCACCCAGTGATTGAAAATAAAATGATTGAAAACCAATTACCAAATGCTCATATATGTGTTGATTATTGATATCAATTGGTAATTTTATAATATTGCCTATTAGCTCAAAGTCTCTATTGAGGATAGCAATATTTACTATTTGTTGAAATTGGTAGGCTCCAATCCAAGTTTCAATTGGTATTTTTTTTAAAGTTCCAAGAATCACCGCACTTGAATTGGGTAATTTGCGTAAATAATTATGAATGTTTTGATTAATTACGTTGGTATCGAATTTAAGTACATGAATTGTAAATTCTTCCCAATCTTTAAAGTTTACAGCAAAGGCAATACAATTTAAAGTATATGTTGAAGGTGCATTTGTATATTTCATCAAATCAAAAAGTCTTCTAAGTGTTGACTCACTTAGAAGTCTTTTTGTTTTTTTAAAAATAGCAGTTCTTAACGCCATACAAGATGACTTGTCAACTACTTTAATCTCATATGACTCTTGTAAATAGAGCTTTATCCAATCCTTCTCATTAACACTTATTTGTATTCCAGTTGGCATATCCTTTTTACAAAATTTATTTAACTATTTGCATTTGAACTTATTTGACCTCATAATTAAAATTCGAAAGGATTACCTTTAGAAAAATTATGATAATCTAATAATCGTAGGTTGTTTAAAGCTTAAATTTTATATCGTTTAATAAAGTGTCAAGTAAAAAAATCCACAATTATCAAATCATATCTTGTACTATTAAATGTACAAATTATGGTCAAAAAATCATAAAAATAAACGAAGGGTAATTCGAAAAGCCAAATGAGTAGGAAAAATTAATCAATTCAAAATGGAAGATAAAGAATATCAAAAGAGAAATTTAAAGGCAATATACTCTGCCGCTTCTCTAGCGCCAGTTTTTAAAGAGAATGCTAAATTTTGTGTTAACCAATTTGCTGAACTTATGCCTTATATAGCATATGGAGATGTAATGAGCTACAAGTTTGTAATTCGAGCAACGAGTGACTATAATGACAAATCGGAAACAAATTCAGTAATCGTAGAGTATGACAGTATTGATGAACTTGTAAATGATGGGTGGCGTCTCGATTAAAAACATAAAACCTAAAAGGTATGCTAATAATTCAAAAAGGTAATTGTAAAAAGTGCGGTTCTGAATTCGGATCTATGGCCAATGTTCAATCAACAAATGTTGAATGTTCTAAATGTAAAAAAGAAGTAATTGTATGTCATACTTGCAAGGAAAAAGGTTGTGAGTGTGGCGGAAAACTTTTAGACGCTTGGGACAAAAATCCTGAAATGATGTTCTAATATGGGCAGAAAACTAGCCTATAACAACACCTACAAGAAATCCGCTTCTTCGCCAGGCGCAGAAACGTTATGTGAAAATTAAAAAAAACCAAAATATGATAACAAACGCAGACTACAATTCACCACTTGGTATTCCACGTGGCTATTTCAACGGAAAAGCAGTTCCAGTATTCCCTGATTTTTTAACAGTTTATCATGTTCATTTTATGCGATACATATACTATATGTGTATCATGAATGCTGAGGGGAATTATCCAAATGAACTATCGATAGAAGAGATACTTAAAGGATTTGAACTAAATAAAGGTGGAAAATGCAAACCAAGAATCAAGAAAATATTAATTGGGGAAGCTCCACCACCCAACCCAATGAATTATTTCTACAATCCCACACCTTTAAGATGGAATGCTGCAACAGGTAATCCAACCCGAGGTCAAGGATGGACTAGCGCTATAAAAAACAGCTTATTTCCGGGAGTGGCTTTTCCAGATACGGTTTCGTTTTTGGAAGCATGTGCAAGAGAAGGTTTTTTACTTTTAGACCTTTTCCCTTACAACATTACATATACAAATAGAAACAATTTAAGTTATAAACGTGCTTGTATTAGCGCTTGGGGGGCAGGGGCCGTGCCATACCCTCATAACATTATTAATTCATTGAATTATCTAACTTGTTGTATTCAAAAAACAATAGCCATTGGTTTTGCACTGACTAGTTTTGGTAGAATAATCTTGACTGATGTAGGTGCTGTTGGCAATTTCAATGCTTGGCGCTTGGCTAATGCGATAATATTAAACCCAGCGGGACCATTAGACCAAATTAGAGCGGTTGCGCCTCCTGTACCATACGCATCAACATATTTAAGAATTTGCCACAGAAGATATATATTAATTCCATGTCCGATACTTTTAAATTTAGCAGGAATTTAAAATCAAATCTTGAAATAACACAGCGTGCAAGCGTCATAACCCTAGCGAAAGAGCAAAGAAGGCAACATCGCCTACACGCAAACCGTTATAGCTAATTAAAATAGTTTAAACATGAATAAAATAAACACAAAATGGGTTCCCTGGGGAAAAAGAAATACGATTTCAAATAAAAATCAACCTGCTATTTATTATATAGCACATGTAAATCAAAACATAGAAGATAAAGACTTTTCATACATAAAAGACATAGTCTATATTGGAATGACAATTTCAAAAAGTGGATTGAAGGGCAGACTGGAACAATTTGAAAAAGCAATGTATGGATCAGATGGCGTACACGGTGGCGCTGAAAGAGTTAGATTTAAACATAAGGATGCAAACTCTTTTTTTGAAAATGCCTATGTTTCTGCGTGTATCTTTGAATTATCAGATAATAGGAATACATCCAATGACTGGCGCATAAAAGGAGATTGTGTAGGACATGAATATAAATCATTCGCTGAATATTTGGACCAGCATGATAAATTACCTGAATTCAACGATCAAAAAATATCGAAAAAGAAATAACTAGCTATAGCAGCTTGCATGTGCCATATCCCTTGAGCATGCGCAACATGGGGTTAGAAGTTCCCGCATGAATGATCGGAAAATAAAAATGCCGACAAGCACAGCGGCAGCAATTGGCTTGACGGTTCCCCACTAAAGGGATCAATGTAATTAATCCCACCCTCTCTTTTCATGTTTTAATGCAGGATTAATTGGTTGGAGAACACCAACCAGAGGGGAAACGAGTCTGAAGACTCTTGAACATTTCATAATCCGTAGAGATTCTTAACTCTACAGACAGATGGTTTTTTGATGATAAAGTTTATTAAGCTAACAGAATTCCTTTTTCTTTTAGAAACGCTAATGGCGATTGATCCTTTAGTACACCGATATATTCCCAAAAAGAGGATGTTGATTCATTGGTTATTAACCAGCTTACTACATCTCTAAGTTGCAGAAGGCCAAAGGTTTCCGAATTGATATGAGCCTCTTTATCTTTGTTATCGATAAATAGAGAAAATAGATCTTCCTTAATTCCAAGTTCGTTTCCTTCTTGCGCAAGTTGGGATAAGTCGTATGTACAGAAAGATGGTTTTTTAAATACTAAATCGCTTAGGTGATATAAGGGTATACCCCATAATCTCTTTCCGTTTTGCTGGATATAGAGTAAATCATTTTCTTCTAAAAAATGATTTTCGCTATAGGATGCTAGATTTATGATTGCATCAAAAAGGGTAGAGGTTGGGTCAAATAGTTTATCAATTTCAACTAATCTAAATTTCTTAAGGTAAGTACTAGATAGAGCCCTTTGCACTACTAAAAGTTCATCATTTTTTGAGGTAGGAATAAAAAAAGTAGCAACTCCTTTTCCGTTTTCTATGAATTCCTTGTTTCTTATAGAATACGAATGTTCAATTTCTAATAAAAATTGGATGATGTCATTTATTTTTAAATCAAGGATGCGAATAGCTGCATCTGCACCATAAATGTCGTAGTCATAGGCTATAGTTAGGCAGGTAGAGTAAGCATTACGAAGAGTTAAAGCTCGTTTAATCAAGTCGGTATCTAAATCAAGGTATTCGATGTAGCTTATCTTAAGCCCTGTATTGCGGCAGGTTAAAATCCTTGGAGCAGTTTCATAAAAATCGGCTCCCTTTTTGCTAAGTAGTTGAATTCCAGCTTGGATATTATTTAACGATCTTTGCAGAATGCCATGAAAGAGAGGGTATTCTTCCGAAATAAATTCAATCTCTGTTGTACAAATGATAACGTTGTATTTGGAATTATATAGATACTGGCCATACTTAGAAGGAATATCAATTGCAGGTGCTTCGCAAAAAAAAGTTTCACGAATTAGGTCTTCAGAATTTCCATTGGGTTTATTCTCGGAAATAGTAATTTGATACCAATAAGTTTG
>JBIIRT010000188.1:0-3923 GCA_044341405.1 Daejeonella sp.
GCTGACGGATAGCTTGTCTAGTTGGGCTCCCCTTAAAGACAAAAGAGGAAGGAGTAAAGAAGAATGTTTTAATTTAGAATGTGACTATCAGGAAAAGAAAAGGTTGAACTTCGTACAATTTTGCAGGCTAGAATTTTAATATAATAAATTTGCAATATCTCCTGAAATGCTTAGTTTTGCACTAATTAAACGGTGGTTGTAGCTCAGTTGGTTAGAGTATTGGTTTGTGGTGCCGAGGGTCGTGGGTTCGAGCCCCATCAGCCACCCTTCAAAAAAAGGTCTTAGTTCAAAACTGAGGCCTTTTTTTATTTTTTAGTGTTTGTAGAATATTATTCTAATTAAGTTAACGGGATAGTTAGAGTTCCTTATATTTAATGGGACGATTATCGCGCTGAGGGCGGTGGTTCTGAGTTATCGGAACGACCCTCATAAACAACTGTCTTTTAAAAAGCTTTTTTGACACGAATAAATAAGATACTAATTGCTCTATTTATTCTTGGTTAATTAAAATTGAATTTTTATCAATTGTCAGATACTTCCGATAGCCATCATTTGATCCATATTCGGGTTTGTACTTCCACCGCGAATCTCAAGTGTAACGGCAAAAGCCTGTACATTTTTGACAGACTTCATTTTTTTCATTCCTGTGCTGTCTAATTCTGAGTCGAAGACGCCAAGATCTACAGGTTTTCCATCAACCATTGCCCATAGTTGGTATTGATGATCTTCGTCATTAGAAGGCATTTTAATGGAAGATAAATCAATCATAACTTCTTCCTGTTCAGGATTGAAAGCAATAAGCATGCTTGCATCAGGTGCTTTGTCTGAACCTTTAAGTGTTACTAGCTTGTATGAAGCTTGATTTTGATAAAAATGCAAGGCATTTCTAGTATCTCTTAGCTCTTCATCAATAAAATTTACCTGACTTGAAAACCGTTCATTACCAGATTGAAGAATCGCTATCTGATTATAAGAATCAGATAATTTATTTTTTAGATTTATTAGTAAAATTATGCTGATGAAAAGAAGGGCAAAACTGGCAGCAAATGCATATTTATAAAATTGACCTAATTTAGATGGAGCGTTATACAATGGACGCGCTTTAGAATTTGATTTTTCAATCGAATACAATACTTTGTCCCGCAACGATTTAGGGGGTTCAATTGCATTGTATAAAGCATATTTTAAAAGGGCAGATTCAATTTCAATGATTTCTGATTTAATTTCAGGATATTTCAGGGCATTCTGTTCTACTTTAAGCCTTTCTTCATTGCTTAAATCCCCTAGAACATATTGTTCCAGGATGCCACTTTCCAGATATGATTTTATGTCTTTCACTTAATTAAATAACTTTCTTAAAGTGATAATAGCATTCCTTAACCTTGTTTTTACTGTCCCTAGTGGAATTTCAAGTTCTTCTGATACCTCTAAATGTGTAAATCCACGAAAATAAACCAGGTCAAGAACAATTTTCTGTTCGGGTTTCAATTTAGCAACAAGTTCTTTTAATCCCATAACTTCAGGGTTGAGGATATTACCCGATTGCATTTCTATTGTTAATACGTTATTTTCTATGTCCTCAGTTTTCGAGTTGTTACGAAAATCTTTTGAACGGGTTTTATCAATAGTTATATTTCGTGCTATATTAACCATCCATGTGAACAACCTTCCTTTGGTTGAATCATAAGAACTGAATGAATTCCAGATTCTTACAAAAGTATCTTGTAAGAGATCTTCAGCTATTTCTTCATGCTGAATAATTCTGTATATAACACCATAAAGTGAAGCAGAGTACATATCATATAAAGCTTCAGCACCAGCATTTTCCTGATTGCGGATAGCCATTACTAATTCTTCTTCAGTGAGGGATTTTTTTATTTTAAGGCTCAAAGTTTAGATATGTTTGTCTCAGATAGGAACTTATAAACAAATATATAAAAACATAATCCTTGGAGATTATCCTAGGATTATTTGACATTTTTTTGATTAATTATTTTGGCAATACAAAGAATCAATTAAATGGTTAACCCCATTTTTTTTTGATCTAGATCTGCAGTAATAACTTTGGCAGCACCACCATTTTCATCTTTAAAAACTACATTTTTACCATTTATCAATGTAGATAATTTCAACCGCTTAAAGTGGTGAATACCGCAGTCCCATTACCTTCTTTGATTAATTAACCACATCACTTACAGAAAATTTAACTTAAATAACATGGTAGGCTAAAATTTTGGTAAGCAGAGCCTTGTTTTCAGGTTTACCTAAAGTTCCTACAGTTTATTTAGGAAGCTTAATAAAGGCGTCATTAGTAGAAGCAAAAACTGTGAATGGGCTAGCACTCTTTAATGTTTCTATAAGACCTGCAGCTGTAGCTACTTCAACTAATGTAGTGTGATTTTTCTAATATAAAGCATTGTTAGTCATATCTTTTTTAGGATCCATGTAAAAACTAGCTAATATTTTAGATCCTTGTGCAAAACTTCTTTTGTTGATTTTTATTACACTAACTTGTTTCCACGAGAAGGCAATAAAAATAATTTGGATATTCAGATTTTATGTTCAATTTTTGGGTAGGTTACCGTATTGTAAATTTATTGAAATTTGGAGATATTTTTTGAATTAATACGTACTCTTGTTAGAGTATATCATTATTCTTTTTATGCGTCAGAATAGTGTTTGACATATAAAAATATAAATGCCTTTATACCATCTGATTTCCAAGAAAATTTTATTAAACCAGATTAAACAAGTTAAAACATACAATGAAAACTAATTTGAAAAGCCGTTTGGTCATATTTTTACTTCCATTTATTTTACTTGCTGGAGAGGGTATAGCTCAGCGCTATCCTGGTCCGTTAAGTCCGGAAGAGTCAATGAAGAAACTCAATGTTGCACCAGGCTTCAAAGTTTCATTGTTTGCATCCGAGCCTCATGTTTTTGATCCTGTATCGCTTGAATTTGATGAGGAGGGAAATGCCTATGTAATTGAAATGCCGGATTATCCTTACGAAGTAGAGCCCGGAAAAGGTCACGGCCGTATTCGAATCCTGAAAGATACAGATAGTGATGGTAAAATCGATCAGTCGATCATATTTGCCGAAAATGTAACTGAAGCTACCAGTATGTTACCATGGAAGGGCGGTCTTATTGTCACAGCCGCTCCAAATATTATCTATCTTAAGGATACCAATGGTGATGGGAAATCGGATATCAGGGAGATCCTGTTTTCGGGGTTTTTCCAAAATAATTCTGAGGCTCAGGTTACTAGTCTGAAATTGGGTATCGATAATTGGATTTACGCAAATAATCGTGGTCAGAGTGGTAAAGTGGTTTTTAGTAAGACACCAGATGCAAAGCCGGTTGAAGTAAGGGGCGCAGATTTTCGTTTCAGATTAGACCGTGATGTTTTTGAACTCGAGACTGGTCCCGGACAATTTGGACAAACAATTAACGACTGGGGTCATCGCTTTTTCACAGAAAACTCAATTCATATACAACAAGCAGTTATTCCCTGGAGATATACGCATAGGCATGCATTCATGCCTACTAGCAAATTCAATGTAACTATCACAGATCATGAGGAGATTATGTTTCAGGAAATTCCACCTGCCTACTGGAGATCTGAAAGAAGTGCCCGTAGAAATAGAGTGTTTAAAGAGGCAAATCTTAATCGGATAGAATGGGTAGAAGACCGCTTTTCAGGAGCATCTGGTGGAACAATCTATAATGGTGATGCTCTGCCGAAGGAATTTTATGGTAATGTTTTTACAACAGACGTTTCAGGAAGTCTGATCCATAGGGATGTTTTAAGTCAAAGTGACACTAATCCGGTGATGCTTGCAAAACGTACTGATTCAGAAAAAAATAGAGAATTTATTTACTCAACTGATACCTGGTTCCGCCCGGTAACTTTTTCTGTT
>JBIIRT010000189.1:0-3906 GCA_044341405.1 Daejeonella sp.
CTTAGGAATACTGATCACTATCTTCAAATTGTTTGTGTAGCCTTTCGAGGTTTTGGATCATTTCCTCCAATTTTCCTTCCTCGCGTTTAATGTAGATGCGCATCAGCACAAAATAACATAAACCGATCCACAGAAATGTAAATAATATGACCATCAGCGTGATAAAGAGGGAAGTTAGGTACGAAATCTCAATGAAATAGAGAATAAATCCTGCAGTAAAGAAGATAGAATAAAGGGCGTACTTTCTGGTATTAAAAATATAACGTTCTTCTTTATATTTTTTGAGGTAATTAATGTAACATTCGGGTTTATCCAGCAGTTTATCATCATTGATTTTGAGGTAATTGCTGACAATTGCTAGGACGTAATAAATGCAGCATGAAATAAAGATGATCATTGCAAGATGTGTAGTCCACATGAAAAAAGGAATCTTTATCCACACGTAAATTAAAACTGCTATAGCAATTGCCATACCCATCATTTCCAATAATAGCTTACTTGCAAGACCATTCCTTGTCTTTCGCAAATTTTTCAATACATCATTGTGACTGACTTTCGGCAGTGCAATCTGGTCGTGCCAGATACTCTTCAGTGCTTCAAAATCTTTCATATTTGTTATATAATTCAGTCAGTTTTTGTTTGATTCGATGAATTTTTACCCTAAGATTTCCTTCTGATATACCTGATATTTCTGCTATTTCGACGTAAGGTAGTTCATCCAATACCATGGTAATAATAATGCGTTCATTTTCCTCGAGCTGAGCAATACATTTATACAGAGTAGAAACCTGCTCATTCTTTTCTGAGATTTCTTCACCTTTAGTTTCAATGATTGTTTCGGTAAGTTCCTCTTTAGCCTGCCGCTTTTCAACTCTCAGATAGGATAAGCAGGTATTGACGGCAATGCGGTAGATCCAGGTAGAGATTAATGCCTGATTTCTGAATTTATCAAGATTTTGCCAGACCTTCATAAAAGTTTCCTGCATTAGGTCGTTCGCGGCTTCATCATCACCGGTATAACCGTAACACAAATGGTAGATCTTTTTAGAATTGGCCTGGAAAATTTCCTTGAATTGCGCTTCCTTGCTCAAATTGATCAGATTAGGTCTTTATGACTTCGATAGTACTGAATTGTTACAAATTTGGCTTTTATTAAACCATCGGGTTTGTTCTGAGGCAATAATTACAACTGCATCAAATTCCTTCTGATAATCAAATTGAAGGTCTTCATGAAGTTTTGGTATCAATTTGATAATTTTTTCAAACTGTCGGGTTAGCAATCCCTGCATTGGTTTATGACTGGTTTGAAGATCAGCGAATTTTAAAAAATTAGCACAGAACCATAAGGAAAGCTCAATTTCTACCTCCCTTGATCCTGTATATTTAGCGTATCTATTAATCAGCCGGATGATTTTTCGCATACTTTTTGTGCTGTAATAATAATGCTTTTGCATGCTTTTAAAATCTTCAAGCAGGAAGCTTTTTATCTGTTCAGCATACTTCATCGGGTTTTCAGCATCAAAAAGGAGGTAGCTTAGTAATTCCTTATTGTCCTTTTTGTATTTGGCAAGACGAAGACAGATGTCTGTTAACTCGTGTGTAGAAAGCCCTATCAGCTCTTTTTTCAGATCGCTTAGTTTCTCCAGCTTCATATTATGCTTTCATTTGCGGGATAAATCTAATTAATTACTTTTGTTCATATACTAACCAGCATTTATGAAGTTTTCGAATCTAGGAATTATCGCTATCATAGTGATTTCATTTTCTGCCTTGCTCACTTTTTTTGATCATTACAGTTTAATTAATGTTCCAGAAATAGTATTAATGTTTTCAAGGTGGCTGGCAATTGCCGGATTGTTTCTGTATGGATTCAAAAAGAAATCTCTGACCACCTGGATCTTGATTTCAATGGTAGTTGGTGCAGAGATTGGGCATGATTTTCCTGAAGTAGGAATTAAACTTCAGGTTTTAAGTAAGGTCTTCTTAAAAATGATCAAGACCATTATTGCCCCTTTGTTGTTTGCCACACTCGTTTTTGGTATTGCAGGTCATTCTGATTTGAAACAGGTGGGAAGAATGGGCTGGAAATCTATTTTGTATTTTGAAGTAGTTACAACCATTGCCCTTTTTATCGGACTTGCAGCAATAAATATTTCAAAGGCCGGTATGGGTATTTCAATGCCAACAGGTGCTCATGAAGAACTTGAAAAGGTTCCGCCACAAACTTTGAATGATATAATTCTGCATATTTTCCCTGAGAATATTGCAAAATCTATCGCTGAAGGACAGGTTTTACAGATTGTAGTTTTCAGTATCATTTTTGGTATTGCGCTTGCAATGGTTCGTGAAGATAAGCGTCAGCCCATGCTTCGAGCCACAGAGAGTCTTTCTGAGGTGATGTTTAAATTTACCAATATCATCATGTATTTTGCTCCCATTGGAGTTGGGGCTGCCATAGCATATACTGTAGGGCACATGGGACTTGGGATTTTGGTCAATCTTTTTCAGTTGCTTCTTACTTTATATATTGCATTGCTAGTATTCCTCCTTGGGGTTTTATTACCGATTGCATTTTTTGTGGGTGTTCCGATCAAGAAATTCTTGCAGGCCATTGCAGAACCTGTTTCCATCGCATTTGCAACAACAAGCTCTGAAGCGGCTCTCCCAAGGGCAATGGAGGCCATGGAGCGTATTGGTGTGCCACGTAAAATTGTCGCTTTTGTAATGCCTACGGGCTACAGTTTTAATCTAGACGGCACAACCTTATATCTTTCACTTGCCGCGATATTTGTAGCCCAGGCAGCTGGAATGCCAATGACCTTTGGTCAACAATTGCTGATCGTATTCACTCTGATGTTAACCAGTAAAGGTGTTGCGGGAGTGCCCAGAGCTTCACTGGTTATCTTGCTAGGTACTGCAGCCTCTTTTGGTATGCCGGTATGGCCTATTTTTATTATTTTGGGTATCGATGAACTGATGGATATGGCCCGTACATCAGTCAATGTGATTGGAAATTGTCTGGCTACAGTTGTGATTGCCAAATGGGAGGGAGAATTTAATCCGCCCTCAGAATTAAGTGCTCCTGATGAGCACCGGATTCATAATCTCGAGGATCAGGCAAAACATTAATATTAAAATTTTAGCAGACTGAAGAATATAAACACATCAAATTTATGAGTGATAGAGGTAAAAAGATTTTTTTAGCGATTTGTATAATCACCCCGTTTCTATTATACACTGTGTATTATTATTCCATAATGGTTAAGAATGCTCCTTACCGGTTTTCTGATTTCGATTCTATTACCTTTAAATACGGTCTCGGAGATAGCTTGATCAATCAGTATTATTCTAAAAGCGGTGATTTTCAATATATTAATCAGGATGATTCCCTGATTAAAACAAATGTTAAAATGCGTAAGGATGATCTATTGTATCTGCACCGCAAGGCAGCTGAACTAGGTTTCTGGAATTTCCCAACAGAGCTTAAAGGTGATTCTGAATCGGCTAAAGGCAGAAATACTCCCACTTACTACATCGAATTCAGATACAAGGATAAGAGTAAGCATGTGCTTTATGATATTAGCTATGAAAAGGAACCTAAGCTTGCAGACGCTGCAAAATCATTGATTACCGAGATCAGCAATATGATATCTGATGTGAGAGATCGGAATAAGGATTGATCCATTGTTTTTAATATGGCAGCTAATCTTTTAAGCAGGACTAAGTTTAGATTTAATAAATTTTCTTTTTAGAAAACAAGGTCTGTTGTACTTCGGTCCCGGCAGTCTCGTGTTCTGCCGTAGTTTTTGCCAATAAATTCCTTTGTAACATAAAAATCTGTCTGGCAAAAAGCTACAGCTGCCACCCAGGTTTATTTCAAACGGCAGGTATTCCTTTGGCCGGGCT
>JBIIRT010000075.1:0-13114 GCA_044341405.1 Daejeonella sp.
CCTTTTTTTACGACAGCAACAGAAAGACCAACCACGTCCAGTTTTTTCATGATTTCACGTAAATCGGTTTCAGCCTTTTCATTTTGAGCGAAAACAGATAGTGTGGATGAGAGCAGGAACGTAAGGAATAAAACTTTTTGGGAAAATGCTTTGATCATTATTTTAATTTTTAATAAATCTATAAATATTTTTTGAGCAGTTGGGGCTTTATTGTGTAACCTTCATCATGGATCTCATATTTTTTAGAGATTTATAATTGTAGATCTGATGCTTGATTGAAATTTTGAAAATTAAGCTCTTTTCGGGAGCGTTCCCGAAAAATGGGACTGCTCCCGACATTTTATCGATATAAATCTATATAGTTTTTTTCCTCTTAATAATACATTTACGCAAGTTTCAATTGCTAACATATTTTTATTAAGTGTTGAAGATTATGAAATTAGAAAAATTTAATCGCCGAAGAAACTTTATCAAAAAGACGGGCTTAGCTTTGGCTAGTTTAACAATTACCCCAGGATTGAGTCTTGGGAGTGAGGGCATAAATCTGATTCTACAACAAGGGCCTGATTCTCAATCAAATAATCCTGAGGGACTAAAAACAGTAGCTTTTATATGTAATATATACTTCAGTATATCGCATGCTGATTCTATAGGCACTAAACTTTTTTTGGGAAGTCCGATGGATCAAGGCCGGGGTATAGTGCCTCCAAAAATAAAGATAGTGTCAATGTATATTGCGCAAATTGGATCCAATGATATTGGTGTTCAGATGGCCAAAAAGAATGGCGTTACGCTATATCCCACTATAGCTGATGCGTTAACGCTGGGAGGAGATAAATTGGCTGTTGATGCTGTTGTTTACATCGGGGAGCATGGTGATTATCCAAATAATCGCTTTGGAGAAAAAATGTATCCCCGTATGAATACTTTAGAACAGATTTTCAGAGTATTTGATGCTTCCAATAAATCAGTACCTGTCTACTCAGACAAGGCCTTGTCTTATAGTTGGCTTGATAGCAAGTGGATTTTTGATCGGGCAAAGGAGCTAAATGTTCCTATGATGACAGGTTCATCTTTGACCTATACGTCCCGTGATCCTTATCTGGTTCATCCTTTAGGTACAAAAATTACTGAATCTGTGGCAATTGGACCCTCTACCCTTGATTCTTATGGCTTCCATGTAACAGAAATTCTTCAGTTAATGCATGAACGCAGAACCGGCGGAGAAACGGGTGTTGCAAGCGTTCAGACGCTTAAAGGTAATGAGGTATGGGCTGCAATGGATTCTGGAGAAATCTCCTGGAAATTAGTACAAGCAGCTTATGATAGGATTTCATTTAAGCTTCCAGGTTCAATTCGCGAATTAGTTAAAATGCCCTATGCAGTAAAAGTAAATTACATTGACGGAACAAAAGGGGTAATACTAATGTTAAATGGAATTCAAGAACTTACTAGACCAGATGGTCTGAATAATAGGTCGGGATGGGCTTATGCAGCCCATGCTGATGGTAAAATTGTTTCTACGGAATTTGTTCTTGATGCGAGTGTTGGACGCTATCACACTAGCTACCTATGTTATAATATCGAACGATTTATTTTGACAGGCAAACCCCCTGCACCTTTTGAACGAAGCCTATTCACTAGTAGTATTATTGATATGGGAATCCGATCACTTAATGAAGGTGGTAAATTAAAGAAGACACCATTTTTGGAAATGAAATACTCTGCAGAAGGTTATGAACCATATATACCTACAAGCCCTTGGCCTCCAACCGAACAAAGTACAGGCATTTGGCCACCGAAAGGGTATGAGTTTATTAACAAAAAATAGAACAGAATGTAAATATCTCATTTTCATTAATTAATAAATTGTATGATGGAAATGAGAAAAAGGAAGTAGAATGTCTCTCGAATAAAAAAAGTAAAACGAATGAAACGTAGAGAATTAATTAAAGGAATGGTTCTGCTTCCGATAGCTAAAAATTTATTTGGAATAGAATCTGCATCAAGTTCGACTTTGCTGGAAGAAGGATCTCATACATCTTTAAGTTCTTCTGAATTCCTTCGAGAGCCAGCATTTGTCATGGATGGACATGTTCATGTCATGTCCAGGCAGCTTTTAGAAGGTCTCGACATAGGCCAATCTTATTCAGATGGTCTGGTAGATTTACCAAGGTTAAAGAAGGGAAAAATAAATGCTATGTTTTTCTCTGTTTATACTCCTGAGCCTTATTATTCGGGGCACTTTGAAGTTAAAAATACTTTTCGGGTTGTAGAACTGGCTTTAGATCAGATACAAAAGAATCATTCAACCATAGAACTGGCTCTAAATGCTTCCCAGATTGAGGAGATTAATAGTCGCGGAAAGATGGCGGCATTTCTAGATCTTGAAGGAAGTTTCGACATGGAAGGGGATTTATATCTGCTGAGAGCGTTATATCGTTTGGGCCTGAGATCTATGCAACTCACCGCTCACAACAAAACCAATTCTTTTATTGATGCATGTAATGGTGAGGTATTATGGAATGGCATTAATCAAAAAGGCCGAACTATAATTGAAGAGATGAACAAACTAGGCATGGTTATAAATGTTGCCCACGCCTCATCCGATGCAATTATACAAGCAGCTACTGTAAGTAAACATCCGGTTGCATATACCCATGGTGGTTTTCGCGGAATTGTTGACATAAAAAGGAATATCTCTGATGAGGCTGCTAAAGCAGTGGCTGCAAAAGGTGGTGTAATTGGTCTTCAATTTGGGAACTACTTTAATGGTCCTAAATATTTTAATTGGGAAAATTCAAAGCCAAGTTCAGAAAAACCGAAGCTGGAATTGGAGAAGCCGTTTTTATCAATAGAAGACGCAGACAAAGAAGTTGCCAAACGCTTGCCATATGTCTTTCGTGGTGTAATACCAGATGAGTATAGAATGGGTACAGATCAACTTGCTAGAGTTGTCGACTACGGGATTCGTTTGGTTGGAGAAGATCATGTTGCACTAGGATCAGATTTTGATGGAGGTATTGCTCTTCCAAAGGAAATGAAAGATGCGAGTGATTATCCTGAAATGTATAAAGCATTGAAAGCAATTGGCTATTCGCAATCCCGTATCAATAAGGTAATGGGGCTGAACTGGCTTAGATTGATAAGAAGTGTAACGGAAGGGAAATAATTAATAAAGTACTAAAGTGCCAATGAGGTGCCAAAATAAATAGACAACTATGTCAATTACCAGTATCATTAAAAGAGACAGCTAACAGTTAGATTACAGATCAAAAGGAAAATGATCCACTGATTTTTTTTAATTTTTTATCAAAAGTTAAGTTACTCTGATATTAAACCGATAAAAATAGCTCAGCAAACGGGCCGAATTGAATTTATAATTTTTAAAAATTAATTATGTTAAAAGGAATTTTACCTGCAATACCCACCTGTTTTACCATTGATAACAAAATCGATATGGAAGCACAGAAAAAAGTTATTCAGTTCGTAATTGCTGCGGGAGCACACGGCATAGTTTTCCCTGGATTGGCAAGCGAATATAATTATCTGACTTCCTCCGAACGTTTAGACTTAATAAAATTACTTGTTGCAGAAGTGGACGGGCGTTTGCCTATTGTAGCCGGGATTGGCGCTTCCAGTAAAGATGAATCTATCCTTTTGGGTAAAGAGGTGATGAAAAACGGTATTGACCATTTCATGCTCATGGCTCCCAAAGAGTTTGAAAGGGATATAGATAAACATAAAGTGTTTTTTCAAGACGTCGCTGCGGCATTACCAAATGGAAAAATAGTACTTCAAAATGCTCCTTCGCCAAGTGGAGCCGGACTTAATGCTGAAGAGTTAATATTTATTTCAAAACATAATGAAGCTATTAAATACATTAAGGAGGAAACTCTTCCTTCTGGTCCAACGATTACGGCTTTGTTGAATCATGATATGCCCCATTTATTGGGGGTTTTTGGTGGTGCTGGAGCACGATTTATAATTGATGAACTCAACCGAGGTTCTTTAGGAGCCTTCCCGGCTGCTGAAATCATTGATTTACATGTTGCTATTTATAAAGCACATCAAAGAGGAGAAGCAAAACAAGCGCGTAATTTGTATCGAATGAGTCTTCCACTGTTAACTGCACAAATGATATATCGAATGGAGCTTACAAAATATATCCTCAAAAAAAGAGGTATAGTCGATGCATTACATGTTAGGGTTCCTCTACCAAAATTAGATAATCAAGCTAAACTAGATTTAGACTTGATTTTACAAGATCTACAAGAAGAAAATATTTTGATGTGAACATTAAGAGAAATTAAACTGGACCGGCAACAACCTGTATTTTAAGGCCTATGGTATACTCATTTAATTGTATTTATACTGGCTATTAAATCCTGATATTCAGAGGGCAAGCATGGTCAAATTGATTAAAAGTTCTAGTTGTTTTTCATTATTGACATTGGTAAAAATGTCATAACAATATTTTTTAACAGTTGATAATCAAGATTATTCGTAAAACATAAATAAGACGATAATGGGAAAATTCGATTTCTATACAATTATAGTTTATGTACTAGGAATGTTTGCTATTGCTTTCATTTCTGCCAAGAGGACAACAAATCAAAAAGATATGTTTGTAGCTGGAAGACAAGCGCCTTGGTGGGCAGCTGGAATCAGTAGTTTTATGACGATGTTTTCAGCGGGTACCTTTGTCGTTTGGGGTGGCATTGCATATAAAATGGGACTTGTAGCGGTTGTTATCAATATGGGTTACGGAGTAGCTTCTTTGTTGGCAGGATATTTTGTTGCAGGTAAATGGAATCAACTCGGTGTAACCTCACCGGCAGAATACATAAATTTAAGATTTGGAAAAATTGGACTCCATTTTTACACTTGGACATTGATGCTAAAAAAAATGATTGCAGTAGCAGTTTCATTTTATGCCTTAGCAATTATCTTAGTAGCTTTAATCCCTTTAGATCAGGGAAACTTCTTTAGAAATCCTGCCACCGGAAACCTGTCCCTTACCTGGGCTGTGATATTTTTTGGATCTATTGTGGTTATTTACACTATGATAGGTGGATTATGGGCCGTCCTAATGACTGATGTTGTCCAATTTATATTACTGGTATTAGTTGTATTACTCGTTGTTATCCTGATGATTGCTAATGTTGATGACTTTGGCGAATTGATGCTTAATCTTCCTGAAAATTTCTTCTCTCCAACATCTAGTGATTATGGATGGTTATTTTTATGTGGATGGGTTACCATTCATTTTTTTATTTGTGGAGCAGAATGGGCTTTTGTTCAACGTTTTTTATCAGTTAAATCACCAACTGATGCTAAAAAATCTGCTTATATTTTTGGAATTATGTATTTAGTTTCACCAATTCTATGGTTTTTACCACCATTAATTTACAGAGGAATCACCCCTGATGCTAATCCGGAGCAAGCATATATTCTGGCTGCTAAATCTGTTTTGCCTTTTGGTGTTTTAGGACTTATGTTTGCTGCAATGTTTTCTGCCACAGCCAGTTTTGCAAGTGGACAACTTAATGTATTTGCAGGTGTACTAACAACTGATTTTTACCGCCCATTAATGAACCCAAAAGCATCAGGAAGAGTTTTGGTTTATGTGGGACGTATTTTAACTGCCATACTCGGATTAGTATTAATCATTCTTGCTTTACTTATTCCTAGAATGGGTGGAGCAGAAAAAGTAATAATTTCCATCAACTCCTTATTGGTGTTACCCTTATTAGCTCCTACTTTATGGGGCATGTTCAGTCGCCGTATTGGTTTAAAAGAAATGTGCATTGTCACATTAACAAGTTTTATAATTGGTGGAATTCTTCGTTTTGGTCTTTCAATTCAAAGTAATGACATTGATATTTTAGTGGGAGTGCTGTTTCCTATTTTACTACTAATTTTACTTGAATATTTAGGTAAAAACAAAGTTGATAAAGGGTGGATAGCCATTGAAGATTTACGTGTCTCTTCTATTGAAGTTTTAAAGGCGGGTGCAGCGCCAAAAGTATTTGACACATTCCCGGGAAAAGTTATAATCGTAAGTTTAGTTTTTTGTGCAATTGGTTTGTTTTTTCTTTCATCAATGACTAATAGTGGAAGATTGATTATAGCTATTTTTGGTATTATCCTCTTACTTATTTCATTCATAATACACCTAGCAACAAAAAAAATGATTTTAAAAGACAAAGAATTTACATCCTGATTTTTAATAAAATATGTTGCTTAACACTTTAAATAATAATTGTCAAAAAAATAGTTTTTCGAAATTGTTTACAATTACAGACCATTTAAATACAATTTAGTTATGAGTCCATCGATTGATACCATAGTCATTCTTGTTTTTTCTGCATTCGTACTATGCATCGGACTCGTATTTTCTAGAACAGGGATTAACTTAAAATCTTTTTTTGCAGGTGGGGAGTCTGTGCCTTGGTTTATTGGAGGATTGTCTCTTTTTATGAGCTTTTTTTCAGCTGGAACATTTGTTGCCTGGGGCTCAATTGCCTATAAATATGGTTGGGTAGCAATTACTATTCAGTGGACCATGTGTATTGGAGCCTTAATCAGCGGTTTGTACCTTGCTCCATTATGGAAATCAACTGGTAACCTTACTGCTGCGGAGTTTATCAAAGAACGACTTGGTGCGCAAGTACAAAAGACCTATATCTATATTTTTATGCTAGTTTCTTTATTTATTAAAGGAACAGTATTGTATCCGGTTGCAAAGCTTGTCAGCGCTTCATTGGGTTATCCATTGATGCCTTCAACGATTGTTCTGGGCTTGTTTATGATTGCTTATACTGCTGTTGGCGGACTTTGGGCTGTTATGGTAACTGATATCCTTCAGTTTGTGATATTAACTGCTGCGGTACTGATAATACTCCCTCTTTCCTTTGATGCAGCGGGAGGATTATCAAAGTTTCAGGCGAATGCACAAGAAGGCTTTTTTGACCTAATTAATGGTGAATTTACCCTTGTATTTATTATTGCATTTACACTTTACCATATTTTCTATATTGGAGGTAACTGGACCTTTGTTCAGCGTTATACTAGTGTTAAAGATGGTAAATCAGCTAGAAAGGTAGCTTACCTTTTTGCCGCTCTGTATCTGATCAGTCCGGTGTTATGGATGTTGCCACCAATGATTTATAAGACCATTAACCCATCCCTGACAGGTTTGGATACCGAAAATGCTTATCTAATGATCTGTCAGTTAGTGCTTCCTCCCGGATTATTGGGTTTAATGCTAACTGGCATGTATTTTTCAACTTCTGCATCGGCAAATACAACTTTAAATGTTGTTTCTGCAGTATTTACGAATGATATTTATAAAGGTAGAATCAATCCTGCGGCAACTGACCGTAAACTCATGAATGTCGCCCGACTGTCATCTTGGTCAATTGGCCTAGGAATGATCGCTATTGCACTCATGGTTCCATATATCGGTGGTTTGGTTAATGTTACGCTCAGCGTTGGTGCTATTACCGGAGGACCTATTTTAGCTCCACCAATCTGGGCTTTGTTTTCCAAAAGGCTTAGCGGAAAAGCAACACTGATAATCACCTATGTCAGTTTGGGAATCAATCTGATCTTTAAAATTATTTTACCCTTACTTATCGATTTTAAGCTTAGCAGGGCTGAAGAAATGTTGGTAGGAGTTGGAGTGCCGCTTGTACTTCTTATCGCGAATGAAATCAGAGCTTATTATGCCAATTATCTTAGTCCGCAATATTTAGAATTCCAAGCCCATAAAAGTGCAAGAAAGGTTCAGAAGGATAATTTAACCGATGAAGAAATCAGTGAATCTTTACAGCAAAATAAATTTGGATTGAAAATCACTGCTTTTGCTCTCGCTTTTACAGCATTGCTCTTATTGGTTCTGGGTTTAATTACGGGAGACAATTTTGATCTTCTGGCATCGATAGCAGCATTGGTTTTTGTTCTGGCAATCATACCATTGAGGGCTTCAAAAAGGATTGAAATCTATTCCAAAAAATAATTTGATATTGTTAATAGTTATATTTTATGATTAAAAGTGAGTTTTCTTCTGTCGGACGTTCAATCAATGAGCGCTCATTGAATGCTGATCTGGTTTTCATCGGTGGTGGTATTGCCGGAACCTGCGGAGCCATTGCCGCTGCGAGGGAAGGTTTAAAAGTTATTCTGGTACAGGACAGGCCGGTACTTGGTGGAAACGCGTCTAGTGAAGTGCGATTATGGATTTTGGGAGCTACCTCAAGTATGGGAAATAATAATCGCTGGTCTAGGGAAGGCGGGGTTTTGAGTGAAATCTTAATTGAAAATATGTACCGTAATCCGGATGGAAATGCGATCATTCTGGATACCATAATGCTTGAAAAAGTAAAGGAGGAGTCAAATCTAATCCTTCTCTTAAATACTGCCGTTTATGAAGTTGTTAAATCAGCTCCCGATGTCATCAGTCAGGTAATCGGTTTTTGTAGTCAGAATTCTACCCGTTATATTCTATCAGCACCTTTTTTCTGTGATTCATCTGGTGATGGGATTGTAGCATTTCAAGCAGGAGCAGCTTTCAGAATGGGAGCAGAGTCGAAAGATGAATTTGATGAGGGTTTTGCTCCAGACAAAGAATATGGCGAACTTTTAGGTCACTCTATTTATTTCTTTACAAAGAATGCAGGGAGGCCGATAACATTTACTGCGCCTTCTTATGCCTTAAAAGATGTTTCTTCGATAGTCAAATACCGTTCTTATGAACTCAGTGATCATGGTTGTAAGCTTTGGTGGCTTGAATATGGTGGAAGGCTCGATACAATCCATCAGACTGAAGAGATTAAATGGGAATTATGGAAAGTGATTTATGGAATATGGGATCATGTTAAAAACTCCGGAAAATATCCTGAAGCAGAAAATCTGACACTGGAGTGGGTTGGTCATATTCCTGGCAAGCGAGAGAGTCGGCGTTTTGAGGGAGATTATATTCTTTCTCAGAAGGATGTTATAGAACAACGGGAACATTCGGATGCCGTATCTTATGGTGGATGGTCATTAGATCTGCACCCTGCGGATGGAGTTTTTAGTGAAAGGCCTGGTTGTAATCAATGGCATTCAAAAGGGGTTTATCAGATTCCATTACGGTGTATGTACAGCAAAAATATTAAGAATCTCTGGTTAGCCGGTAGAATTCTAAGTGCAAGTCACGTGGCATTTGGTTCGTCGAGGGTGATGGCTACTGTTTCATATTCAGCACAGGTATTAGGTATGGCAACCCAGTATTGCCTGAAAAACGGAATTACTCCTTCCAAACTTGCTAATTCTGAAAAAGTTCAGGAATTGAGACAGGAACTGATGCAAAAGGGGCATTTTATTCCAGGATTAGAGCCTGAAAGGACAAATTTAGCCCACAGTGCCAGCCTTAGTGCCAGTTCAGAATTTATATTTACTGAGTTAAAATCGGATGGTAATTGGCATAAACTTGACTATTCTACTGCCCAAATCTTACCTGCCGCAAAAGGAGATAAGATAAAGATTAGTTTTGATATAGATGCAAAGGAAAGCACTAATTTAACCATGCAATTACGGGTTAGTGCTAATCCAATCAATTATACACCGGAAATAATTCTTGAAAACAGGGAAATTTCTGTAAGCTCTGGAAAAAGTATATTAACTACAGATTTTGCTCATATCATCACAAAAGATCAGTACGTATTTGTTTGTATTCTTAAAAATGAGCTTGTTTCAGTTCAAACAAGCAATATGTTCCTCAGTGGAACTATGATGCTAATGAATCGTTATGACAAATCAGTAGCAACCAGTGGTGTTCAGTTACCACCAGATGGGATTGGAATAGACTCTTTTGAATTCTGGCTTCCATCAAGGAGGCCGGCTGCTCAAAATCTGGCCTTTAAACTTTCACATGACCTCAAACCTTTCAAGGTTGCTAATCTGATCAATAGATTTTGCCGTCCTACAAATACAGCTAATTCTTGGGTTGCTAATTTGAACGATGAAAATCCTTGTGTGACTTTAAAATGGGATAAAACTGTCCAAATTAAGAGGATCGTATTATTCTTCGACTCAGATTTTGACCATCCGCTGGAATCAACTCTAAGGGTGCATCCTGAGCGTGTGGTTCCTCACACAGTCAGAAACTATAAAATAATGGATGCTGAAGGTAAACTGATCTTTGAAAAAGAAGGAAATTATCAGCATATAAATGAGGTTATACTGGAAACGGAAATTGCTACTGGTTCAATCCGAATTTGCTTGGAACATCCTTCAGTAAATGTTCCTGCAGCATTATTTGAGGTACAGGTCTTTTAATTGATTTAAAACTTTTGGATTCAGGTTGTTTCTGATTCCAGTAACATGCTTGAGTTTCTTACTATTAGCTCTGAATCGAGAGTTTTAGTAACAGCTTTCCATTGAGAGACGTCTTTGTCTATTAGGTCTAGTAATAATTGCATCGCTGTACTACCTATGAGCCTTTTAGGTTGAGCTACGGTGGTAAGTCCGGGCTCAATAAGATTGGAGCCATAGTCGTTACTAAAACCAACAATGCCAATTTGTTGTGGAATCTGTATTCCCATTTCTTTGATTGTACGTATTGCTTCGATTGCGGCAGGATCATTAGCAATGAATAATCCATCAGGTGGATATTTAAGCTCCATTAAATGTCTGATATAGATCTTAACTTTCCCCAGGGTAAGATCGTATGGGATGATCAATGATTCGTCAATTGGAATTTTATGTTTCTTGAGTGCATCCAGATATCCTTTTAGACGTTTTCTACTTGTTATTAGCGAATCAGGACCTGCCAAATGGGCTATTCTTCGTTTGCCTGTCTGGATAAGATGTTCTACAGCACCCAATGCAGCATCGTAATCATTTATAACAACTTTTGGAACAATCAGTTCATCGCAAACCCGATTAAATAATACCATCGGAATGCCTTTTCTCTGAAAAATTTTCAAGTGTTCATAGCTACGAGTTTCCTTGGATATTGAAACTAATATTCCATCCACCTGGCTCGCTAACATAACCTTGGAATTTGCTACTTCGGTCTCGAATTTCTCGTTTGATTGGCTGACTATGATATTATAACCAAATTTACTCGCCATTTCTTGGGCACCAATCACTACCTGAGGAAAAAACGAGGTCTCAAATTCAGGAACTATAATCCCAATCAGATTACTTTTCTTTGAAATTAGATTAATTGAAAGCATATTGCGCTGGTAATCCAGTTTTTCAGCTAGTTCAAGAACGGCTTTTCGGGTTTCAATTTTTACTTCCGGGTGGTTTGTTAGAGCGCGTGAAACCGTAGACTTGGATATATTTAATTCTTTGGCGATGTCATATATCGTTGTCTGGTGTACTTTCATTTTAATCCCAATTTGGTATAAAATTAAAATAAATTTTTAGGAAGTTTTAGAATTAAGAGCTGGATTTTAATTCATTTTTTATAACCTGTAACCTTCCATATTTCCCGCCAACATAATGCATGGATCAAATGGCTTATTTGCTCCTAAACCAAAACGAAGATCATCCCTACATCTAACAGTAATTTCTCTGAAGGTACAAGGCACTCCATTGAATAATAAGCCGATTTCTAAAATTTGAACTCGCTTTCCTTAATTAAAATCATTGTATTATATGGCATTAAATGAAAGATAAGGTTGATGGTAGCGAGGAGGCTATACTACAGAAAAATGAGATTGCCGTAACATTTAGTTTACAATTATTTTTTTTATATTCGTGCGAATTTTAACTAAAGCAAAAAATTTATGAAAAAAAACTTACTACTAGTTTGTTTATTGTTTGTTACCTTTTCCACTGTAATAGCTCAGGATAGAGCTGTTTCAGGAAAAGTAACAGCAACAAATGACGGTTTACCTTTACCTGGTGTAAGCGTAACCGTAAAAGGCACTAACATTGGCACACAGACTGATGGAAATGGTAATTTCAAGCTTTCTGCACCAAATAGTGCAACCACAATTGTATTTAGGTATATTGGTTTTGATCAAGTCGAAGCGGCTATCACCTCCAATATGTCTATAGCATTAAATGAAAGCAAAAGTCAGCTTTCTGAAGTTATTGTTACCGGTTATAGCTCAATTAACCGATCTCAATTCTCTGGTGCAACGGTAAATGTTAGCGGAGCTGCTGTTGCCAAACAGCCTCTTGCATCATTTGATCAGGCTTTGCAGGGTGCTTCAACAGGTGTTAATGTCACTGCTAGCGGTGGACAACCCGGACAGAACGCTGTAGTAAGGATCCGTGGTAACGGTTCTATCAACGGAAGTAACGTGCCTTTGTACGTTGTAGACGGTATTGAGATCAGTGCTGCAGATTTTCAAACAATGAATGCCGGCGACTTTGAAAATGTTGAAGTATTGAAAGATGCTATTTCAACCGGTATTTATGGTTCAAGAGGATCTAACGGTGTAATCGTTGTTACTACCAAGCAAGGAAAATCAGGTCAGATCCAATTTAACTATGATGCACAGGTTGGTCAGAGCAACATGCCGGAAGACAAGCTGATTGTTATGAACAGCCAGCAGAAAATTGACTATGAGATTGCGAATGGAAATCCATATGGATGGACTGCCGCCGAACAAGCTGAACTGAAAGCTGTGAATTTTAGCTGGAAAGATGCATTATTTCAAACTGGTCAAACACAACAACATCAAATCAGCGCCAACGGAGGAACTGAGGCTACGAAATTTTACGCTTCGCTTTCGTTCCTGGATCAGGAAGGTATCGTAAAAACCACTGGTTTGAAAAGATATACTGCCCGGGCTAATGTGGATAATCGTGTTAAAAACTTCCGCTTTGGCTTAGGTGTTCAGGGAGGATTTTCACAGCGAAATAATACAGCCGAGAATAACACCACGCTTAGCTCACCTTTGAATGCAGTTCGCTGGAGTAATCCTTATGAACGCGATTTTACTTCTACTGGTGAATATAATCAATCAGGCGGTCCTGGACAACTTACTTCTGGGCAGAACAACGGTGCTATGGAATTATTCTTGAATAGAAATGATGGTAAGCAACTTAAAGGTTTGGTTACTACCTACCTTGAATATCATGTCCCAGCGGTTAAAGGATTGTT
>JBIIRT010000190.1:0-3879 GCA_044341405.1 Daejeonella sp.
AAAGTAACCAATGCCGAACCGCCCTTGCGGTGAGACCACGAAGGCCTATAAAAAACAATAATAAAAACTGAGTAAAATCAAGACTGACCCCTCTCAAAGGTCGGGGCAGGCTACGCTTCCACCACTAGAGGCCATACACCCCCCGTATCTAATACGGGGCAACCGCCGTTTTGTCCTCCCCCCGCTCGGAAAATCCTGCTTCATTCAAATTAATTTCTCAATATCGTGATTCCAAGATTACTAAAATTAACGTTAGAGGTTTAGGAATGTTCATCCATCAACGGCTGCGTACAGGGCTATGAAAGTTAGTGCGATGGCAATTTTGAATTTACCGCCCTTTCCAATGCCGCAAAAAAAGTATATGAATGTCATTGCAAGGCGATATGCATAAAATCCTGCTAACTCTCCCCAATGTTTTTATTAGACGCCACGCTAGCAGCCCCCATTAATACGCTTTCTTCCGCCTTGGCTGGTGCGGCAACGATTGTCCAGGCCTAAGCAGAAACCTTCATAGCATCAGGCGCAGCGGCGGCATTTTGGTCCTTTTCTGCTGCAGGAAAAGGACTAGGCCCCCGCGGCCATGAGCGGGTGATATATTCCATAATTTGCAGTTGTTCATTAAAACCAAAAGAGTAAAAAATAAATTCGCGATATACTAGTTTATATCTAATATGGGATTAACACTTTAATCATGAAGTTATGTTTAAGTAAGCATGGACATCTTTAGCTTTTGTGTAATTATGAAGTTTGTTATATAAACTAAATCTAATCTAAAAACTACCGTAGAACACGGGAATGTGGTAACGGTAGAAGCAAAAACTTTGCTTTCTAAACCAAAGGAAATAATTCAATTTAAACCTTATCCATTCAAAAATTTACAAGAAACTCAGAATAAATAAGAAAAAATCAACCCGCCTGTAACCTGATTCAAAAAGCTGTAGTCATAGGTTTCAGATCAGATGATCAGCAAAATATTAAACACTTAAAACCCTTAAAACAATATTATCATGGTTGAAATTTTAGTACCCATTTTACTTGGCCTTGGCCTTTTTGCTGCAATTTTCGGCATTCGTTATCTGCGGAACAAAGAGAATATGTTAATGATTCAAAACGGTATGGATCCGGGAATACGCCGGCCAAAAGAAAAGTCCTATATCAACCTTACCTGGGGCTTGTTATTAATCGGAGCGGGTACCGGACTGTTTTTAGCTTACCTGCTGGATAATACAGTATTAAACTTCGATCGTCCAAATAAATCAAACGATGCAAATGTGGCGATCTATTTCGCTCTGATTGCCATATTCGGCGGATTGGGTCTTTTGATTTCTCACATTATTGAGAAAAAAGAGTCAAAAGAACAGAATAAGGCTTAATTTAAATGGGTTCTGTATCCTGCAGAGCCCATTTAATGTTTATGTTTTAGGAATTATTGCCACCGTCAGCCTGCTCACGCAATTCATTTTCCCCCTGTCGTCATACAGCCTGATATCCCAGACATGGGTTTTACCGCCAATATGGATCGGCTTACAAATTCCGGTTACGAAGCCTGATTTTACCGGCCTTAAATGATTGGCGTTCACCTCAAGTCCGACGCCGATATACTTATTCGAATCAATGATCATGTTTGAAGCCACGCTTCCCAGCGACTCGGCTAGAACCACAGAAGCTCCGCCGTGCAGAATACCGTAAGGCTGATGCGTTTTTTCATTAACGGGCATCCGAGCAGAAATAGAATCGTCTGTAATTTCAGTAAATTCAATTCCAATCAGATCCCCAATATGGCCTTTAGGTCTGCCATTAAGTTCTTCTACGGTATAATCCCTCGACCAGATCATAAATATCTTTCATTGAGAATCCTGATGTGATGATTTAAATGACCCGCAATAATAAAAACAAGTGCTTTTACTGAAATTGGTTTATCATTTGAAATTCCAACACGAGAAAACTCGGTCTCATTAAAACTTTTAATTAAAAAGAGATTGGCTTTCCTGAGATATTCAAACTCTTCTCGCATGCTATCCAAGCTTCTGTCGGCAAAATGGGCATTGGCTACATAGTCATTTTCTTCAAAACCAGGTAAAGGAGTTGAGTCATTACGGGCAATCCGCAAGGCTCTATAGGCCATGATTCTTTCTGTATCCAACATATGGCCAACAAGTTCAATGATGGTCCATTTCCCTTCAGCATAGGCAAAACCGGCCTTTTCTTCAGGTATTTGTTTTAACAATTTCTGAAAAGATACGATCTGATGCTCTAGCTCAGCAAGAACATCATCTGATACGGTATCAACATATCCCTTATAAAAAACAGGGTATTCATCAGCTTGTGGTCGGTACATAAGTCATATTACTATTTAAAACAATCCGGAAGGTTGTGCCTTTACCTATTTCAGATTCTTTGACAAATACACTTCCCTGGTGATAATTTTCGACAATCCGTTTGGTGAGCGAGAGACCCAGACCCCAGCCCCGCTTACGTGTGGTGTAGCCGGGTTGAAATACCGCATCAAATTTTAGTCGTGGTATACCTCCACCGGTATCAGAAATATCAATGAATACCTGCTCCTTTACCAGGTTTTCTCTGATCTCAACTTTAATGCTGCCAGCACCTTCAATGGCATTCACTGCATTTTTTAGGATATTCTCTATTACCCAGTCGAACAAAGGAACGTTGATCAAGGCTTCAACCTGCTTATCTCCACTCAGAATAAATTCAATCTTATCACTAACCCTAACCCTAAAATAGTTTACAAATTCCTCAACTACCTCGTAAACCACATGATTATGCAAAATAGGTTTGGATCCAATCTTCGAAAACCTGTCGGCCACCATTTCTAGGCGCTTGACATCATTTTCCATCTCTAGAATCAATGGATCATCCGGTACGTTAAACCTTGATTTAAGCAATTCTGTCCAGGCCATCAATGATGAAATAGGTGTACCCAGCTGATGTGCAGTTTCTTTGGCAAGTCCAACCCAAACCTGATCCTGTTCCAATCTTTTTGCAGAGCTAAAAACTGCATAGGCTATCAGTAAAAAAATAGCGATCACAGATAATTGAATATAAGGAAAAGCCCTCAGTTGAGTTAAAAGCACGGAGTCTTTATAGTATACAAACCATCGCTGATTACCCATGGTGTTCAGATCCAGCACAATCGGTTGGGGATGCTGGGATTTCATCTCCTTCAACTCCCTCCTGAAATATTTCGGATCATATTTCTTGGTCGTATCCGAATCCAGGTCAAAATTTGTTTTAGTACTATCAAGTCCGCGCCACATGACAATATTATCTGCCGAATCAACCACAATTGCAGGCACCGTCAAACTGTCTCTCATGCTGTAAATGAAAGTGATATACTCATCATTCACGTCAGGCATGGCGACAATGTTACGGGTACTTCTAGCCCATAACTCGGCCCTGGTGCGCTCTGCTATTGATATATTCCTGACCAGATAGTCGGTATACCACAGTGAGGCACCGGCAATAACCACTGCAAAAGCAAGTAGAATAAACTTCCAGCGGCGTTTCCATTCGTATTGGTTCATATCGGTAAGCAAATTACAAAAGGAAAATGAAAGAGTAGCAGGAATTTGTTAGTTGGTTAGTTGGTTAGTTGGTTATTAGTTGTCAGGAATGTAGTAGTTCACTGAAAATTTATTAGTCATAACCAGGATTATTGGATGTTTTCTGTTATCAGTAAAGTATTGATTAATGGAAATCAAACAGTCATGATTAGCACAATATCCCATTCTAAACTCTCAATTCTCAATTCTCAACTGTCAACTGTCAATTGTCAACTATTCTTTATCTTTGCCCCATGCCTGATATGACTAAAAAAGTTAGAGTACGATTTGCACCCAGCCCTACAGGAGGATTACA
>JBIIRT010000076.1:0-13077 GCA_044341405.1 Daejeonella sp.
AAAAACACTGATTTTTAAAGCCTTTAATAGGTTTTTCATATAGTTTAAATAACTATAAATTAATTCTCGTCAAGAAAACTTAATTATAAAACAACTGTAATAGATGAATTATAGATTAATAAAATAATCGAAATTGGATTGTCGAAGATTAGCACTCAGAATTGAGTGTATCACAAAAGAAATAAAATAATTATTCTGAAGGGGGACCTCTTAAAGTTGAAAGAAGTAACTCGGCAATATGACTAGTAACTTCATTATTGAGAAATAAAGACATTGCAGGAGAAAGTCTTAATTTTTCAATGAAATTTGCTTTGGTAAATGTTTTATCGAAATGTACGGCACAAACCCAGCAGTAATCAGCGGTGTTCTTAGAATTGAAGTCTTCCTTACTACTGGAATTAAACTGCTTAGAAGTTTTTTCAGAATAAGTAGCGTATGATTCGTGGTTATGAAAAAAATCTAGTGGGAAAATGACAGCAAATAAACCAATCAATAAAAATACTGATAGATAAATACTATATGTTTTCTTTGATTTTTTCATTTACTTAACATACAAAATTAACGATTTTTTTTTTATTTTCATAAATAATTATAAAATCCGTTAGCTTCATAAGCATTTTATAGGTTCCAAATGTGCTATTTTTCTTTATGTTATTTGTAATCAGTCTCAATGACCACATTTTACCCGGAATTAAAAATTATCTTAAAATCTCCTTTACCCCTACTACAATACTAATTTATTGGATAAAAAAGAGATTTTACTGAACCTATATCATAATATGTTTAATATACTTAACCATTGGGTTGAAATTTCCTCTTAAATATTAGTACTCTCTCTGATTAGTACAAAATCTTTATTATTTATGACATTATAAATTAAAAAAATCAATTCTTTTTCATGATATATGCAAAAATATCCCTTACTTCTTGATCATTCAATCGATCTAAAATGCGCTCAGGCATTATGGATACAGGCAATGCCTTCATTTCTTTGATTTGTGTCATAGAAAGTACAATCTCTTTACCAGCCTGAGTTTGAATTGTATGAGTATCTCCATTACTGGAAGTAATTTTTCCCTCTAATGTACGTCCATCCGTTGTTACCAATCTGTGTAAACCGTACCCTTCCCTGATGTCGGCATTTGGATCAATAATATTTAATAAGAAGTAATTGGTGTTACTACGTTCGTAGCCCGTAAGTTCCGGACCGACGTTGCCGCCCTCATTAAATAGTTTGTGACAGTAACCACAATTTGCTAAATAAAGTGTTCTGCCATTGCTTAAATTCCCTGAACCTGATTTAATTATCTTAGAATATTTAGCAAGCGCTGCGTTCTTTTCTGATGAACTGGAAATTTTCACATTTGGCCATAATTGATCTGCTAGAGCAGTAATTTTAGTGTCATTCAGAAGTTTTAATCTCCTAGCCACCTGATCAGAAACATCATCCTTGTTTATCCTTTTGGTTTCTCTGATTGCAATAAATAACTGATTTGCCCAATTGGCCCTGGAGGCAAAAAGGTCTATTGCAGCATTTCTTACACCGATATCACCCCTGAACTGGGGATATGCTTTAACCGCTCTTAACCCAATCTCATCCAAATTGTATTGTTGAAGAGCCTGAAGAGCAGCCTCTTTCATAGCAGGTGTTGATTTGCTGCTCTCAACTATTTTTAATAAAACAGGCACTGATTCGGGTTGATTTTTTTGCCCAAAAACTATTATGTAAGATAAGCGATGATCAAAATCTGCATTTTCATCTGAGATTATATTCAGTGCTTTTTTTATAGAATTTTGGTTTCCCTGTCGGATAGATAAGGTTAGTGGGGCACCAAAAAGCTCAGATTGATACGGTTGAATTGCTTTGGTCAGTTCTACTGATAAGCCAATTATATCCTTACCCCTAAGTCCCTCACGGAGTCCACTGATTAAGATCTTAGCATTTTGTTTGTCTGGAGAAAGGCTAATTAATTTTGATGCAGCATTGTAGTTTGCCTCACCTGCCGATAAGATATAACGCTGCATTAAGCGCTTTAACAAGAAATTCTGAACCAGCTTTTTCTGCCAAAGTGCTTTCTCCTCAAAAATAGTTAAAATGCGATCTCTATCAGACTCGGATTTTGATTCAATTGCCCACCAGATAAGTAATGGAATATCTGGATCATTTGAATCATCATGATATTTAATCAGGTTCTTTACTATTGGAATCGCATAAATTCCCGGCAATCTCTTTGCAGTAGCAGCCAACTGACTTCTGACTGATGAACTGCTTTCTATTGATGCCATTATAGCGAGTTTTTGAGCTATTCCAGATGAAATTTTTCTTTTATCGCCAATTAAACGTACGGTCCATTCCCGCACGTATTGATCCGGATGTTTAAGGGTAATGCTTGCAAGATCATCATTAAATCCGCCGCTCAGATTAATAGCCCATAACGCTTCCAAGGCAAGATCAGGGTTATTGCCCTTTAAAATATCTGTTAACTTTGGAAGTATTGATCTATCTTTCCTATTTGCAAACTGTAATAAAGCTTGCTGCCTGAACCATTTGTTCTTGTCACCCAGCTTTTTGATTAGCTCTGCGTTTGTTAATTTACTTAAATCAAATTTTGGAATTTCGCTGCTTACGCCTTTGGAACGTAGCCGGTAAATCCGACCAGAACTTTTGTGCCAGGTATCTTTGGGATCAACATGTGAAAGCCTGCTATCATACCAATCGGCAATGTAAACTGCACCATCCGGACCAGCTTTTATATTCACTGGTCTGAACCAATGATCATTTGTTTCTATTATCTTTCTTTCATCAATATTTTTAAAAGTGGATCCGCGGACTTCAAAGCGACTTAACTGAACGTAATTAAGTAGAGGGTTAACAGCAATCATCTTACCTTCATAAACTGCTGGTAATTTGCCTCCCTCATACCTAATTAGAGAATGTGTAAAACGTATTTTTTCTCCCTCAAGTTCCATGTTATCCAGATTGCCAAAAGTATATTGATTTGTATATGGCCCATGTTTTCCTAAACTTCTTGGATAATATCCTCCCTGCTTATAATACGGACCACGGTCTGATCCGTTATTTCCAGAATAAAGTCTTCCTTTACTGTCGAATTCAACATTAAAAGTATTACCACCACCTTCAGCGAAAACTTCAAAAACTTTAGAATCTATGTTATATCTCCAGATCACCTGACCTGAAAAAGTAATATTCTTCGATACCGAAGAGTTAATATTTGCAGTCGTGGTACTACCTTGTGCACCATACAACCAACCATCAGGTCCCCATCGCAAACTGTTAGCCACAGCGTGAGTGTCTTCGAGACCAAACCCGCTTAATTGAACTTTTGGCAATCCGTCTGGCAAACCATCTGCATCAGGATCATCATATGAAAGTAGGTATGGAGGATTTAATACCCAGATTTTCCCTCGTCCTGTTAATACACTGGTTGCAATATTTAAACCATCAATGGCAACGGTTGATTTATCATAAGTACCATTTCCGTCTGTATCTTCAAAAATACTGATCTTGTCTGCTCCACTAATCCCTCCAGGAGGGGCAACTGGTACTTTATCAAATCTCACACGTAAAAAATTATCTACACTGGTCACTTTTAGACCCAAAGGATAAGGATATTGATGATATTGAACAACCCATAATCTACCACGATGATCAAAACTAAGCTCAACAGGTTGAACGATATCTGGTTCAGATAAAACCAAATCCAGACTTAAATCATTTGGAATTCGAAAACTATTAAGTGCTTTATCAGGCTGGGTAGGTTTGGTTGAATCAGTTAGTGCACCAAGACCTTTGAACGCTTCCATGTAGCGGGCAACGTCATCATTAGCGGCGATGTCTTTAATTAATGGTGCTTTGTTTTCCTGATTACTATTGCATGCATACAACCCGATAATCAGGATTAGAACTGAGTAAAAGAGCTTAATTTTATGTATCATACCTAATTAGGTGTTTAATTTAATCTAAAAAAACATTTTTTTTAAGAAAAATACCCTTTGCATCATTCCTAATTCCAGCTATTTTCCCACTGGATATACTGTTATCTTTTACTAGAGTTCCATTACAAAATCCTTTCAAAAAGATGCCTCTTAGCATTCCATTATTCTTTACACCTTCACTGATAACACAATTAATTATCTGCGAATTCGTGCTACTTTCAAACTTAATTCCATTGAAAATGGGATTTTTAATATGGCAAGCCATGATGCTAACTTCCCGGCTATCTTTTATTACCATTGCTCCACCATTGTCCTCACCCCCATTTCCCGAACCATCTATGATGTTGTCGCTTATTATAACATTCTCACCCTTGTTAAGTAAAATGCCACCATATGCAAAAGGTACCGAAGGAAAATAATCATTATTATGATCAAAAACATTCCCATTTATGATCAGATTACTGGAATTATTGATAAGCAGATGACGATTATAGCCACGAATAAAGGTATTTCCAGTGATACTTATACCACGTGTATTTTCAAGATGAATATTAAGCTCCTGATTACTGATATGATTACCGACAATGCTCCATAATCCAATTTTATCTGGATTAGAAGCTAAACCTAAAAATCGAATATTTGCACCATCCGGACTTGGAATTGCCTGAATGGTATTACCTGATATAGTTCCTTCACGAACACTTCCACCCTTTGAGCAATCTACCAGAATATCTGCAGCAGAACCTCCGAGTGGATCACAATTATACTCTATATCGTTTCCTGTAATTTGAAAATTACGAATCTCACTGTTTATCACGGTTATTCCACCTTTTTTACAATAACTGATATGGCTATCACTAATAATAAACTGATGAATATTGACATTATCTAAAAAGATCCCAATCCCGCTGTTATTATATATATGACAACCATCAATTAAGACATTGCGGTTTCGGGAAGTCAAATGAATCCCATTACGCACATTTCTGATTAATATTGTCCTCAAAGTAGGCATCAGGGTATTTTTTAACTCAATGCCATCAGCATTGGGATGCGATCCGATGATTTCTAAGGCATCTATCAATGGCATCCGCTCTTTATCCCAGGTTATAGGCTTTACTGAAGAAGGCTGAGCTGAACCTTTATCATGAGAACCAATAAAACGGAAAGCCGGACCTTCTCCGGCCATAATAATGCTTGCGCTTGCTCCTTTCCCTGAAAGACCAAGGGTTCCGTGAGTTGAAAGATCAATTTCAATGGTTTTTGTTATCCTGTAAAAGCCTCTTGGAAATTCAACTAAGCCATCAGTTGAACCGGATATGGCAGCTATAATCGAACCAGTATCATCTGTTTTACCATCACCCTTGGCTCCGAAATCTCTTACATTAACTGCAAAGCTGATTCCAGTAACAAAGCATAACATAAAACAGATTAAATAATACTTAAGAAAATAAGTAGAATAACTATACATAAAATCATTTCAATTGGTGGGATTCTAATCAATCCTTAATTACAATTTCTTATTAAATAAGAAACTAACAAGCTTTGAAGATAATTTCCCCAATAAAAAAAACACATTAGTTAATAAGTATCTCATCAAAAAGGATCAAACCAGGTTTCCCTTTGCCGGAGTGCCATAATGGCAATTTCTTAAGAGGTTTTGCAATAATTTTCAAATATGAAACTGAAGTAGGTTTAAATTTAATCTCATATTTCTTAAATTCCTGAGGATCTTTTTGTCCTGGCATTTTAGGATTATAAGCATTTAACAACTTCAAATTATTAAGATCTGTCCCACCATAAACTTCAATACGAGATGGGGGGAAAACCGGTGAATTAACATTCACGATTGAGTTCAAAACTGTTGAACTAACCTGAACTGGATTTTTAAAATCAAGAACCACTATCATATCCTTTTGCTTGAAACCCTGCCAGTTAGTGTGATTTATATCAGCATCTGCCAATTGTCCGTCAATCAATGTTTTTGTACCATGACCTTTGTAACTGATGTCAGCAATACTTAATAAAGTGATATTATTAGGTTTAAAGGTGGATTTAGAAAAGGTAAAAGTGCTTATTTCACTGCTTTTCCATCCTGATTTATATGCTTTTGTTTTTATAATCGAATTTTTTGAAATAGGAATATGCTTTTTGAATATAGGAGAAGTAAGACTATCAGGATCGGTACCATCAAGGGTATAGCGAATAAAGACATCCTTTATAGGATGAATGATTTCGACATTAGCACCACTTGTGAATACCCTAGAACTATTTTTTAAAGTTGGTTTAGATAATTGAATTAAAGTTGATCCATCATCCTTAAATCCGGTAATTATGTTTAGAGATTTATTTGCTGCTTTTAACTTCAAAACATCCTTTTCAGAAATTGATGTATTCCATATTGACAATTCACGAAGGTTTTTATTGGACATAAGAGGTAAAAGCTGATCTATTTTTACCTTAGTACCGGAAATTGATAAGACCTGCAACTTCTCCAATGAACTTAAATCATCAAGTCCACTCCCATTTATATCAGTAAAATTCAAATCTAGTTTTTGTAACTCTTTGAGTTTAGAGATAAATTTCAAATCGACATCTTTAACCGGCATTCTACTTAGTCGAAGAGAGACAATCTGACCTTTAATTTCACTTAATTCTTCAAGCGATTTAGAATTATAGTCGTTCCTACTGAAAAAACTAACTGCAAGGGCTGGAGACTCAATTGAAATTGGTCTAACCATCCGATAAAAGGAATTCAGTTTTTCTATGGTTTCTTCATTTGCGGCTTTAAAATCATATTCTTGCTCAGTATTTTCTGAAGATTTGAAACGCGATGCAGCTATGATTCGTAATGAATCATTAACTGGCAAATCCATTAGTCTTTTTTTGAAATCCGGACGATTTTTAATCCATTGAAAAAGTATCCTGATATCTTCCTGGCTTAGCTGAGGCTTTCCCGAAGGTGGCATATGCTTCTTTTCAGTCATTGGCATATGAATTCTTTCTAATATCAAACTAACCTTAGGATCTCCGGCAACATACAGTTTTCCTGACTTTCCACCCTTCATAACTGAGATTGAATCAGTCAGATTTAAATTTCCTTTAAGCTTATCAGCACTATGGCAGCTCACACATTTCTCCTGGAAAATTGGCTGAATAACATGGTCATAAACCAAAGCCTGTTCAATGGGAACAACAGATTCCTTTGTAATTGGCTCTAAAACGAAATTTTCACCATGTGTAAGAACAGAGCCGAAATGACCGGCAAGAACAATTGAAAAGGCAAGTATAAATGCTCCAATCTTTGCAATGATATCCTTGTACCAATTCAAATTCTTTAACATATATATTAAAGAAGCCAGAAAGACAATACTTACTCCAGACCATTTATGCCAACTTAATACATCTCCACCTTGATATGATTCTTCAATTGAAAGAAAAAGACCCATGATAACTGTTAGAGCAGCAAGAACGATTCCCGACAGCATTATCCGATTTGTAATGAGCTGAAAAAACTCCTGGTTCTCCTCTTTAATATTAGTCCGGAACAATTCCATAACTAAAGAAACCAACAGTAACACGATTGGAAAATGCAATAATAATGGGTGCATCCTCCCTAGCGGCTGAAGCCACTCTGGAATAACTAATTCATTTTCGAAAACCAATAAAAAGATAATCAGTGTGTTAAGGAAAAACAGAATATTGCCTGAATACGCTTTCAGATTGATCTTCATAGAATTTATTTATTGAATTTATACGCGTTTAAATTTATAAGGATAAACTTTACCAGAAGCCCATTGAGCAACATAAAGGTTTTCATCATCATCAACACACACATCATGAGGGTGGACAAATATCTTCTCAGCCTGGGTCATGGTCTGTAACTCAGAATCCTTATTATAAATTGGTTCAGTACCACCAATGTTAGAAACAACTTTATTCTCTTTATTTAGAATGGTCACAAAACCTGAACCGGCATTAGATAAACTAGGAGAGCGCAACACTGCTGCATATAAATTATCGTTTTTGATTACCGGACGACATACACATGCACCGGGCAACTTAATAATTTCCTGAAGTTTACCGTCTAAAGTGAATCTTTTAAAACAATTCTTTGTGCGATCGGTAACCAATAAGGAAGGCTGCGCCTGACGTCTGTCAATCACAATTCCGTGTGCATTATCTAAATTTTCATCACCAGAACCTCTGCCTCCAAAATAACCTTTAAGCTTGCCTGAAGCATCATAATGTAAAACGTATTGAGCACCATAACCGTCGGCAATAAAAAAATCTCCATTTGTATCAACAGCAACCTCTGTGGGTACAAATTCCTTTGCATTTTTATAAATTCCAGCTTCCATTGGTACATCAATGGTCATTAATATCTTTCCGCTCATGGTAGTTTTATATACCTGATGCTTGTCAGTATCTGTTATGTATAAATACTGTGTACCATTTTCATCTGCCAATGTAAGCCCATGTCCACCAGGAAATTCATTTCCCCATGATTCAAGTAGTTTACCTGATTTATTATAAATCAATACATTATTTTTAGTTTCATTGGTAAGAAGAATGATCCTACCTTTTTTATCCTGAACCATTTCATGGCAATCTTTTACAGGATATTTTGAAGAATCCAATTGACCCCATGTTGTATCAAGGGTATATTGCATACCATTATGACCATAAACAGGACCCTTATCTCTTGAAAATAAATCTTTAGTAATCAAAAGACCTGCAGTAGCTACCGCTGTATTCTGAACAAATTTCCTTCTATTCATAATTCAATTTACAATAGTAATTACGCTAAAATATCTCTGATCACTTTACCTGAAACATCTGTCAAGCGATATCTTCTTCCCAGATGTTTAAAAATCAGTTTTTCATGATCCAGACCAAGCTGATTTAATACTGTAGCCTGAAAATCATGTATATGCACCGGATCTTTAACAATATTATATCCTAAATCATCGGTTTCACCATATGTAATGCCAGGTTTAATACCTCCACCTGCCATCCAGATACTGAAACATCTTGGATGATGATCGCGACCATAGTTTTCTGCTGTCCAGCTTCCCTGACTATAATTTGTACGACCAAATTCTCCACCCCAAATAACTAATGTTTCATCTAATAATCCTCTTTGCTTCAAATCGGTAATTAATGCAGCGGATGCCTGATCTACGTCTTTTGCTTGTGAGGCTATTTCTGAAGGTAGATTACCGTGGTGATCCCATCCCTGATGATAGAGTTGAACAAAACGAACACCATTTTCAGATAATTTTCGCGCAAGTAAACAATTGGCAGCAAAGGTTCCGGGAGTCATTGCATCTGTACCGTATAATTTGATTATATCATCAGGCTCTTTTGATATATCCATAATTTCTGGAACAGCAGTTTGCATACGATATGCCATTTCATATTGCTGAATTTTAGTACTGATCTCAGGATCACCAAATTCTTCATAAGAAAGCTGGTTTATTTTAGAGATCTGATCCAGAAACTTTCTCCGTTCAAACTTATTCATCCCATCAGGATCATTTAAGTAAAGCACTGGATCGTCTCCACTACTGAATTGAACACCTTGATGTATTGAGTCAAGAAAACCGCTAGCCCATAATTTAGAATAAACCCCCTGACTATTCCCTCTACCTCTTGAAAGCAATACCGTAAATGAAGGTAAATTCTTATTTTCACTTCCAAGACCATAACTCAGCCAAGAACCCATACTTGGTCGATTCCCCTGCTGTGCACCAGTTTGAAAAAAGGTTAATGCAGGATCATGATTGATGGCCTCTGTATGCATCGATCTGATAATACAAATATCATCTGCTACTTTTGCTGTATATGGTAGAATATCGCTTATCCAATTTCGTGATTCACCATACTGTTTAAAATTGGCAAAAGAACCAACCATAGGAAAAGCTTTCTGATTAGCAGTCATTCCGGTAAGCCTTTGATTTCCCCTCACTGAAGCTGGAAGATCCTGCCCTACTAAATCCCTCAATTTAGGCTTGTAGTCAAAAAGCTCAAGCTGTGAGGGTGCTCCATTCTGGAATAAATAAATTACCCTTTTAGCTTTTGGCGCGAAATGAGGTATTCCAGGGGCCAATCCGGAATCTGCAGAGCCTCCACTAAATAAATCTGGCACCAGCAGTGAACCTAATGCAGCACTTCCAAGTCCCAGACTAAGTCTTGAAAGGAAGCGACGCCGATTAGACGTTAATCCATGTTCCAAAAATTCTTTTTGCATGATTAAGTTTTTGTAATAGTTTCTTCAAGATTATATAATGCCGAAATTACCTGCATCCATGCGGCTACAGAACTTTTATTTACATTTTGAGGTAAAGGATACTCTCCTATAGATAAAAGACTCTCAGCACGCTTTTTCTGATTTTTAAAGATACCTAGCTGGTCGGAATAATAGGAGCTCAAAACTTCAATTTCCTTTTCAGTAGGCTTTCTGCATACAATTAATCGGAATGTTTTGATCACCTTTTCCTTTGTTTGCATGGGTTGCTGCTCAATTTTTGCAGCCAATACCCTTGATGCTTCCAACACAGTTGGATCGTTCATCATAATCAGTGCCTGCAGCGGTGTATTTGTTTTCAGACGGTTTACTTCACATTGATCCCTGTTACTAGCATCAAAAATACCCATTACAGGTGGTGGAACTGTTCTTTTGATAAAAGTATACATTCCTCTACGATAAAGATCGTTTCCATGATCCTGCTTATAATTTCTTAATATACCACGCCCTGAACTGGCATTTTCCCAAAGACCTTGTGGCTGATATGGCTTTACACTCGGACCACCTATTGTTTTAACTAATAGTCCGCTACTGGCAAGTACCAAATCCCGAACAAGTTCAGCTTTAATCCGGTAGCGTGGTGCTCTTGATAGAAATACGTTTTCAGGATCTTTCTTTAATTTATCAGAAGTAATTACTGCCGACTGCCTGTAGGTTGCAGACATAACCATTTGTTTTACAAGACGTTTCATATTCCAGCCATTGTTCATGAAGTCAACAGCAAGCCAGTCAAGTAACTCGGGATGAGTCGGCAACTCTCCCTGCATCCCAAAATCTCCAGCGGTTTTTACAATTCCACGTCCAAAAATCTCGTTCCAAAGTTGATTCACATATACCCTAGATGTAAGTGGATTGCGCTTATCAAATAACCATTGCGAAAGTCCGAGCCTATTTTTGGGATATTTAGGATCAAAAGATAGAATTGATTCTGGTGTTCCTGCATAAACTTCAGCACCAGGGGCATCATAAGCTCCCCGATCAAGTATAAATGTTTTTCTTAATGTATCTCGATCACCCATAACCGAAACGATTAATTTATTGGTGTCGGTTTTATTGATAAACTTCAGGATCTTATTAATCTCGACATCACTAATCTCAATAAATGGCTTTTTGGCATAAGTCTCCGGACCGGCAACAGTAGATTCAATGCCAACCTCCTTAACGTTGTTAAAGAAAGAGTATAATTGATAATAATTTTTTTGTGAGAATGGATCGTATTTATGATCATGACACTGGGCACATTCCATAGTTACGCCGATTAAGGCTTTTGAGAAAGTATTCGTACGGTCAATTACATATGAGACTCGATATTCTTCATCTACTACACCGCCTTCCTCAGTTATTTTGTGATTACGGTTAAAACCTGTAGCCAAAATCTGCTCCTTAGTAGCGTTAGGAATAAGATCACCAGCAAGCTGGTAAGTAATGAATTTATCATAAGGAAGATTCTTGTTAAAAGAATGAATAACCCAATCTCTCCAAGGCCATTGAGATCGGTAGCTATCATCCTGAAAACCATGTGAATCAGCATATCTTGCAACATCAAGCCAATGAAGAGCCATTTTTTCACCGTAAGCCGGACTTTTCAAAAGTTTATCTACAACCTTTTCATATGCTGTAGCACTGTTGTCAGCAAGAAAAGCATCCATTAATTCAATACTTGGTGGCAATCCTGTTAAATCAAGACTTAAGCGTTTTAACAAAAATTCCTTACTTGCTTCCGGGTTCGGACTAAGTCCTTTGACCTCCATTTTGCTTAAAATGAAATAATCTATCTCATTTTTTACCCAATCTTGATCTTCAGGTTCGGGAAGTTTTGCCTTTTTAGGTTGTAAAAATGACCAATGAGTCTCATATTTTGCGCCTTGTTCGATCCATTTTTCAATTAGCTTAATTTCATGGGAGGATAACTTCAAGTTAGATGATGGTGGTGGCATCAACAACACAGTGTCCTTGGTAGAAATTCTTAGGAAAGCTTCGGATAAGTTAGGCTTACCCGCAACAAGCGCATGAGCTCCAGGATTCTCTTTCAATGCCTCAAAAGCATTCTCTTCAATATCAAGCCTTAAACCAGATTCTCTCTTGTTACCATCAGGACCGTGACAGCTAAAACATTTGTCGGATAAAATTGGTCTGATATCAAAATTATAACTGATTTTATCCGGAATTTGTTCAGAAGTTATTGCTGTTTCGGAATTAAAATTACAAGCTTGTAATCCATATAAAACAGTAGCCAGGACAACAAGAGAAATAACAAATCTTTTATTCATAATAAACCCTCACAGTAAGTAAGCACTATATTTAATTCTAATATAGGAATACAAATGAATATTTCAATTGATTTAGGGTAATTATGCGATTCAAAAAAACATTCTCATTGTAATTTAATTTATTTATAAAAGCTGATTTAGGGTCAAGCCAAGTATAGTTTATCATCACCCGAATCTGTTAAACATTTCATTATCAAGCCATTCTCTATGCATCGGATGTGCAATCTTGATAAGAGCCATTGCACCCCAAAGCATAGCCCTTTTGCCTAATTGTTTACCGGCAAAGGCTTGACCCATGCATGCACCAAGAGCTATATGAGTGATTGAATCCATTAATTATAGACTTTTAAATTAACAGGAGTCCCTCCATTATTCTTGCTTTCATCAGCAGCTTCCATAAAAGCAATTATTTCTAAAGTTTCTTCCTCATTTACAGGTGACATTCCAGTTTCAAAAAATTGAATAATTTGCTCCAGTAAAGGGTCGTAACCTTTAAATTCACCTAAAATAAGGTTTGCCTTTTCGCCAAAAACTGTTCCT
>JBIIRT010000191.1:0-3856 GCA_044341405.1 Daejeonella sp.
TTTAATGGCAAACCTGGTTATTGATATAGGCAATTCACGAACAAAGTTTGCTATTTTCCATGAACGGAATTTATGGGAGACAAGGCAGATTGTGAAGTTTGACCTTGATCAATTAAATCAAATACTTGATAATCATAAAATCACGCACAGTATAGTTTCATCAGTAAATGATGAAATTTTAAATCTGGAGAATTTATTAAAAATCAGAACTAAATACATTCGATTTTCAGCAAGAGTTAAAGCAGGAGTTACAAATAAATACAAAAGCCCTGAAACCCTTGGATTAGACAGGCTTGCGGGAGTTATTGGTGCAAAAGCACTTTTTCCTGATCGTAATTGCCTTGTAATTGATGCCGGCACCTGTATTACATACGATGCAGTTGATGTAGATGGTATTTACGAAGGAGGAAGTATTTCTCCGGGATTGAAGATGAGATTACAGGCTATGCATAAATTTACCGGCCGATTGCCGGAAATTGAATTATCGGACTATTCAGACTGGAGAGGATATGATACGTCAACAGCAATGCTATCGGGTGTTCTCAATGGCAGCACTGAAGAAGTAAAGGGCATGATTGAGATTTACAGATTGAAATATCCCGAATTACTGGTCATATTATGTGGCGGCGATGCGATTTTTTTTGATAGTAGGCTTAAAAATAGCATCTTTGCCCACACTTTAAAAACCGAGCCTGATTTGGTATTACTTGGTTTAAATGAAGTTATAGATAAAAATGATTAAAATATTAATAAAGATATTATTCCTCTTTCTGTTTGTAATTAGCTTGTCTGCCACAGCTCAGGTAACGTCATCTTCTCCTTATTCACAATTTGGACTTGGCGACTTGAACGGCTCCTTATTGCCTCAAAATCGTGCTATGGGTGGTTTAAGTATGGGAATTCGTAAGCCCGGACTTTATGATAATATTAATATGGCAAACCCTGCATCATATTCAACATTTGAACTGACAGCTTTTGATGTTGGCGCCTCTATGGATATTCGGCAGCTTAGCAAAGGAGGAGTTTCCGGTAAAACACAGTTAAACTCGACGCTTAGCCATATCGCTTTTGGTGTTCCGGTTAATAGATTTTCTGCTATTAGTTTCGGACTCGTTCCATACAGTGATTTAGGATACCAGTTTATGAATTCGGGTATGGTTGATACCACTAAAGTAAATTATGTTTATGGTGGTGAAGGAGGGATGGCAAAAGCGTACTTGGGTTATGGTTTCAAAATCAATAAAAATTTGAGTTTAGGATTTAATTTTGCTTATTTATTTGGCAATCTTAAACAAACTAGAGCCTTTGAATTTGTTAATGAATCTTCAGTAGCATTTAATTCCCGTACACAATACAATAATTCAGTTGCTGGTATTAGCTACGATTATGCCTTACAATATTCCGCTGAAATTAGTAGCAAAACTAAACTGATTCTAGGTTATTCAGGAACTTCGGGTAATAATCTGACCTCAAGAAATAATATTGTAACTACCCGTTACAGGAAAGATGTCGTCGGTGACGAACTTGCGGCAGCAGACAGTACCTTTTTTGCCCAGGGTGCTAAATCTAAAATTACAATGCCATTAACTCACACTGCCGGTTTTGCTTTCGAAAAAGTCAATTCTTGGCTTTTTGGGGCCGATGTTACTTACAGTAGGTGGTCAGATTACAGAGAAGGATTATCAAATCCTGGTCTGAACGACAGCTATGGTATTATCGTTGGTGGCCAATTTACACCTGATGCGAATTCTGTAAACGGTTATTTTAAACTTATGGATTATCGCCTGGGTATTAAATATGACAAAACCTTCGTTAAGATTGGTAATAACGATATCAACCAATATGCTCTAAATTTTGGCTTTGGATTCCCATTGCCTCGTAACCGATCAAGTTTCTATAAAATAAATTTGGCAGCAGAAATAGGGCAGCGAGGCACAGAAATGAACAATCTTGTTCGTGATCGCTATGTTAATATCCATCTTGGTTTTACACTTAATGACAAGTGGTTCCAGAAAAACTATATTGATTAATCGATGAAATTCCGGCGCTGCCTATACGGTGCTGTTTTTTACGTAGGAATTTTTCTGCTGTTGTCTTGTGAGAACGATTTGCGTAAGGTTGAGCAGATATCTGCTAAGAAAATGCTTGTTCCAGTTGATAAATCTACAGGTGTTGAGATAATTTACAGTGATTCTGCTATTGTAAAGGCAAAACTTATTACTCCCGAATTACTTAATTTTAAAACAGAGAAGCCTTATGTCGAGATGAATAAAGGCGTAACTGTGATTTTTTTTGATGATTTCCAACAAGAATCGAGTAGGGTAATAGCCGATTATGCCATTCGGCGTGAACGGGAAAATATTGTTGAACTTAAGCGAAATGTTGTTGTTACAAATATCAAAGGAGAGACATTCAAATCCGATGAACTAATTTGGGATGAAACTAAAAAGCGTTTTTATTCCACTAAGCTTGTCAGTATTACTTCAAAACAGAACATACTACATGGTACCAGTTTTTGGGCCAATGAAGATTTTTCATATTATGAAATTGTACAGTCTACCGGAGATTTGAGGTTAACCGGAGAACAGGCTTTTTAATTACGAATTACGAATTACGAATTACGAATTGAGAATTGACAGTGGACAATTAGCGTTCCGTCTACTAGTAAATATTATATGAAGCAGTAATTTACTGATAACAGGTAACAGACAACAGGTAACTATTTATTTAAAAGCAATGAAAGGAATTATACTCGCAGGAGGGTCAGGAACAAGATTACATCCACTTACACTGGCGGTAAGCAAGCAATTAATGCCTGTATACGATAAGCCGATGATTTATTATCCGCTGTCTACTTTGATGCAGGCAGGAATTCGCGAAATCCTGATTATTTCTACTCCTCATGATCTGCCAAATTTTGAGAAGCTTTTGGGAGACGGAAGTCGGATAGGATGTAAATTTTCTTACGCAGAACAGAAAATACCCAACGGACTTGCACAGGCTTTTGTTATTGGCGAAAAATTTATTGATGGTGATGATGTCGCACTGATTCTGGGTGATAATATCTTCCATGGCGATTCAATTACTAACCTGTTGCCTACTATCCAAAATCCTGAGGGGGGAATTGTATTCGCCTACCAGGTGTCCGATCCTGAGCGGTATGGAGTAGTTGAATTCGATCAGGATTTTAAGGCACTTTCAATAGAAGAAAAACCAGTTAAGCCTAAATCTAATTATGCGGTACCTGGATTATATTTTTATAATAACTCAGTTGTAAAGATTGCAAAAAATATCAAGCCATCTCCAAGGGGTGAATACGAGATTACAGATGTAAACCGTGAGTATTTACAACAGGGGAAACTGAAAGTTGGGGTATTGAGTCGTGGTACTGCCTGGCTGGATACCGGGACCTTCAATTCGCTGATGCAGGCCGGTCAGTTTGTACAGGTGATTGAAGAGCGGCAGGGATTAAAAATAGGTTGTATCGAGGAGATTGCTTTTCAAATGAAGTTTATTGATTCAGACCAATTGAAGAAAGTTGCAGAGCCATTGATGAAGAGTGGGTATGGGGAGTATTTGCTGGGGTTGTTAAAGAATTAGCAAATTACTAGTGTCCGGGGAACTTTAAATTGTAAAATAAAAGATCAAATTCTTAGCTCATAAATTTTATTTCTACTTTTTTCGCTTTTTTTTGTGTTTTCATTTGTGCTCAAGCTTCCCTTCGGGAGGTTCCTGCAGCAGAAAAGTAGCATGCCGAGGAGGTACGACGAGACCATGAGTACCTTAAAAATAATAGAGAAAAACGAATAAATGCCGCCGCTGCACCTGATGCTATTAAAGTTAATACTTTGGCTTG
>JBIIRT010000077.1:0-12870 GCA_044341405.1 Daejeonella sp.
TTCCACCAACAGATTTCTCCACAACACAAATTACAAATAAGAAGAACATACTGCTGGTGTGTTCGAAATGACGGGGACAAGTACTTTCAATGAAAAATCCTCAATCTAAATCCACTTACTTCTTCAACCCAATCTCCCTCAACCGCTCATCCAAATACTCACCCGCAGTGATGTCTGTATACGCTTTCGGGTGTTCTTCATCGATGCACGATTTCAAGGCAGTAAGGTCCATTTCTGCTTTTGGATGAAGAAAAAACGGAACTGAAAACCTTGAAGTTTTCATTAATTCTAGCGGTGGATTAACCACACGATGAGTAGTTGATTTCAAATTATTATTGGTCAGACGTTGAAGCATATCTCCAACATTTACCACAATATCTTCTGCATTCGCTTTTACAGGATACCATTGGCCGTCACGGGTTAAAACCTCTAAACCATCTGCGCTGGCACCAATGAGTAAAGTAATCAAGTTGATATCTTCATGTGCTCCGGCACGAACCGCATCAGAAGGAATGTTGTTGGGATTTTCAATCGGGAAATAATGAATAGCTCTTAAAATTGAGTTACCATTGTGAACTTTATCATCAAAATAATTTTCAGGAAGATGAAGATAAACAGCAATCGCACGTAATAAATGCTTACCCGCATACTCCAAGCGCTGATATACCTCCCGGGTTACCCTATTAAAACCCGGAAGCTCATTGACCTGAACATTATCAGGATATTCTTCCTTCACAGGATCACCATCTGTAACTACCTGTCCGATTTGCCAGAATTCCTTCAGATCGGGAGTATTCGAGTCCTTTGCTTTCTCCCTACCCTTACTTGTGTAACCCCTTTGGCCGGCAAGTTCCGCAATTTCATATTTCAATTTCTGCTCATCAGGCATACCAAAAAATTGCTTTACCTCAGTATAAAGATCATTGATTAGCTCCTGTGTCATTCCATGATTGGCAATGGTTACAAAACCGGTATCATTAAAGGCTTTGCCGATATTATCAGAAAATTGCTTTCTCTGCTCAGGTGTACCTTTAATATAATCGTCCAGATCAAGACGCGGGATATTTACTTCTGCTGCCATAACTAATTGGTTCATTAAAGGAATAAATATACAAGCAATTGTTAATAAGCCAAGATATTTAGAAAATAGGAAATGCTACTCAACTGATTATTGATTAACGTGAGTTCGAAATAATATCTTGCTTGGTTAAGTTTAGACTGAAGTTTTTCTCTCCTTTTAGAAAGCAGGGTCTGTTACACTTTACCCAGTGTTACGCATTTATTTTTGCCGGAAATTTAATTTTATTATGAGATTCTTATTGTAAAAACCATAGAATACGGGTTTGTTTAACAGGACCTATGGTTCTATTACCGGAAGCCCGTCCCGATGAAAAACAGCTTTGGGTAAAATAAACCTTGCCGGAGGAGGTTCCAGCTGTCGCTCAATGTCATTATTTAGCGTCTTAAATAATTGATTTATAGTATTTTATATTTTATAAAAGTTGTCATTAGTTTGCTTTTTTAAAGTCTTATCCTGCCAAAATTAAATTTCTTAAAATTTAATGCCGCTCATAGCCGCGGAGGCCTAGTTGCTTTTTCCTTGATGAAAAAGTAACCAAAAAATCAAGACAAAACGAAGCTTCCACTACTAAAGGCCATACACCTGGCCCGCCGTTTTGTCCTCCCCCCGCTTTGGAAAATACTGCTTCATTTAGAATTAATTTCTCCTTATCGAGATTCAAAGATTACTAAGATTAACGTTAGAGGTTTAGGAATGTTTATCCATCAACGGCTGCGTACAGGGCTATGAAAGTCAGTGCTATGGCACAGTTAAATTTACCGCCTTGTCCGATGCCGCAAAAAAGTATATGAATGTCATTGCAAGGCGATATGCCCAGGAACCTGCTAATTACCCCAATTTTTTTTAGACGCCACGCTAGCAGCCCCCTTTAATAAGCTTTCTTCCTCCGCGGCCATGAGCGGTAGAAATTCACTTGTATTTGGTGTTTTAAACGTCCACTTGATAGATGTGGTACGGTAAGAACAACGACCAAAGGGGGTTCCAGCTTTCACTGGAATGAAAACAATTTCTTGCCGGAAATTCTCCGTAGGAAAGGGCTAAACTAAGCTATAAAACACAGGTATTGGTTTCAAAAATCAAATAAGACTAACAGAGCATTATGAGATCAATTTAAATGGCATTTTTAATCTACCTTATATCGAACTCAGGTTAAATTAGGTATGTTGATTCCATTTTTTCTTAACAGATTTAATGCAAGAATAAATTGCAACGGGAAAAGCTAAAATGGAAATTTCTTCATCCTGGCCAGCATGAGGATGATGATGAAAAGGATGGCAAGGATAAATAGGGTTTTCATTTTGTCTGTTTGGTAAAAATATAAAAATTGGATTGTATTCATATCAACCATACGATGACCCTGCAATCTTATTACTTATTACAGTAATAACAAAAAGATTGCTAACCCGCTCAAGGCGAATCACAAGAATAAAAAGCTGTAAACGACTGTGTTAAATTATATGTTCAGTGGCAATACCGACCCTATGGGAACCTGGTCACTATTTACTTTCAGGGGCTTTCCCAATCAATTCCATAAACTGATCTAGTTTTGGAGTAATAATGATTTGTGTTCTTCTGTTCTTAGCTTTTCCTGCTTCAGTTTCATTATCTGCAACCGGATTAAACTCACCTCTACCACCTGCGGTGAGACGTTTTGGATCCACACCATAAGTATTTTGCAATGACTGAACTACTGAAGATGCTCTTAAAGTACTCAAGTCCCAGTTATTACGAATATTTTCCATAGAGATAGGAACATTGTCTGTATTTCCTTCAATCAATACTTCGTAGCCATCATAATCTTTTATGATTTTAGCAACCTTGCCAAGAATCTCACCGGCCTGGTCTGAAATTGAATAACTTCCTGATTGGTAAAGCATATTATCTGAAAGCGAAATATAGACCACCCCCTTCAAAACCTGAACCTCCACATCCCTCATCTCTTCTCTGCTCAATGAGCGGGTCAAGTTATTGGTTAAAACCAGGTTCAGAGAATCATTCTTGTTTTTGGTATTCACCAATTGCTGAATGTATTTATTGGAACTGTTTATCTCGTCCACCAATTTAGAAATATTCATATTTCCCTGATTGCTGGAGGTTAAACATTTATTGAGCGCTTCCTGCAATGAAGCAATATTCGACTTTTCGGAAGCAATTTGTTCTTCAAGACTTTTAACCCGAACTATAGAAGCGAGAAGCTCTTTCTGACTAGTTTGAAATTTCCTGTCAAGATCTCGATTACTTTCCTGAAGCAGATTAAAATTGGTTTGAAGTTTAGTCTGACTGGTTTGAAGCGCAGTATATTTCCTTGCACTGACACAAGATTGAAAGGCCAATGCTACCAGCACCAGAACTCCTATAAATCCAATATTCTTCATACTTTTCAATTTTCGATACTAGCTGAATTTACAAAAAAGGTGCCTTAAAAGGAAAAGCGATGTGCTAAACCTTTTTTGGAGGAAGATCAAAAGCGATGGCATCATGCTCGAAATGTCCATTATGAGCACCATCACAAAAAGGTTTATTCTTTGATAGTCCGCAGCGGCAAATGGATAAAACCGTACGGCCCTGAAGCCCGTAAACACCACCATTTCGGTCTACGATTTCAAAATCGCCTTCTATTTTCACCGAACCGTTATTATTGATTGTAAGTTTTGTTTTTGACATGATTGTTTTATTTGAGATAAAGATATGGAAAAAGGAGTATAGAATTGAGAGTGGAGAATTGAAAATGAGTGGAAGTAGCGTGCCGACGCATGAGGGAACTTAGTGAATTAATTGACCAGTGAAAAAATGAACAATTTGAAATCTCTTGAAAAAGAATTACATTTATTTATTAAAAAACATAACTATGAAAAAGTACTTAATGTTTCTCGTTGTAGCTTTATTCTTTACAGCCGCTAATGCATTTGATAAAGGAGAATGGACTGGATTTATCACCGATGATAAATGTGGGGCTAAAGGTAATAACAAAGGCCATGCAGCCTGTGCAAAAGATTGCGTAAAGAAAGGCGCTAAAATTGTTTTTGTAAGTGGCGATAAAGTTTATGCCATCAAAGACACCAAAAAAGCAGAGAATTTCGTTGGCGAAGAGGTAACCATTACCGGCTCTATCACTAACGGTGTTCTAGAAATTACCAAGCTGGTTAAAAAATAAGAACCAACATCTTAAAATGCCTATAAACAGTTTGAACTAAGTTATTCTCTGTACAAATTCTAGTTTGATTGTTTTCTGGTAAATTTCTTGTTTTCGACTCAAAGGGGGTCGTATGTAGTTTTAATGATTACATACTACCCCCTTTAGGTTCTAAATCTCGTCTGAAATACAGCATCGGGTATAATAAACCTTGTCGAAGGAAGTTCCAGCTGTCGCTGGAATGACAACAATTTCTTGCCGGAAATACTCCGGAGGAAAGGGCTGAACCAGCCTATAAAACACAGGCATTGTTTTTCAAAATCAAATTAACTGGCTCCAGAGAATATCTGAATAATTTAAACCTATCATTTAACCTTCCTGATATCGAACTTACCCTAAATTCAATTTGAAGCATTTTGCTCTATAAAAAATAGTGTGCAGATGGTCTAGTTCACAAAACTACCATCGCCCCTTCTAATTATAGGTCTGTTATTATTTCCTACAGCACCTGTCCATTTTTGAATGTTCATGCTTAAGTTAAGCATCACATAACGGCTGTTAGGGTTGGTTAAAGTTTCTGTGAATCCTAAATCATTTTGAGTTCTGTTGATGAAGTTGTTTTGGTTCAATAAATCATAGGCTCTTAATTGCAAAGAGCCTTTACTTTTAAACACCCGCACTTGCAACATCGTGTTAATAATCAAGGGGTTGTTTGTTATATTGTTACCAATACCACTCACATAATTTTTACTTACAGCATAGCCAAATTGGTATTTTTTGGCAAAGTAAATGTTCCCATCTACACTCAATGCCCAAATTTTTTGAATAACATCTCTGGAGCGGGCTAAAGAAAAATCTATTTTATTAAAGTCATACGAAACGAATGGATTGATGTCAAACCAAGTTTTTGGAGTCATTCGCGGACCAAAACTTTGCTTAAAACCCCAGGTTTTTGAGCTGTTGATCTGGTTATTACTCATTGAAACACGGTTCGAGTTGATCACATTTCCAAAAAAGTTAAGGTTATATCTCCTATCGCTTAACTGCTTAGAAATAGAATAGTCGCCAATAGTGCTATTGTTTCCGTTTAAATTTACGTACCGTGTTTCATTTCTAAAGATCCCAAAAGCACCAGGATCTCTAATCTCTACGACATTATTGACTACTTGATCTTCCGTAAACGAGGAGAAGATTCTTACATCATAATTAATTCTTGAATTAGCGATATAATTGCTGTACTGCGCATTTACGCTATGTGTAAACGCCACATTCAGATCGGGGTTACCCACAATAACATTTTGCGGATTTGAAACGTCTTTTACGGGCTGAATTTGGTTAAATAATGGCTCAATTGGTCTGCCGTTATAGTTGAGTGAAGCTCTGTGCGTACTCGAAAGTCTCAATTGAACACGAGCAATGGGTATAATTCTAAAATTTTGTTTATCAAGTCTGGAGACGACACTGGTACTGCTTCCTGCTAAAGAAGTATTAATACCGGTTACACCCAAAGAGAAATTAAACAAACTGGTGTTACTACCATATCTGTAGTTAATAGAGTTTCGGTATTGTGTGAAGGAATAGTTAAACACATTACTGAAAGTATCTAAGAGGGATAAATTGCCATTAGCCTCTATATCACTAGTTAGGCGACTGTTATTGTAGCTTCTGTTTTCTACATTCGTGTTAAATTCTAATCGAGATAATTTACCCAAAGGTTCGGTATAAGTTAAACTACCACGAGTACTATTTTGAAGGTTATTGACATCAATAAGGCGATTAAGAATAGAATCGCCCAAGAACAACTGATTGATATCTCTGTAATTGAAAAGATTTAATTGTTCATCCTGATTGTTATTTTGCTGTTGCCTAATGGTCGCTTCGGCAGAAAAAGTTCTTGAAGGAGTTTTAAAAATATGCTGATAAGCAACTGTACCGCCGATGTTTGGACGAGTATTAGTATTATTGTTGCTGTTAATTTGGTCCTGATTGATCAAGCCTTTTTGAAAGTTCGTAGACCTGTTAAATCCTGTAGAATTGACAAAATTCAGGTTAGGAGAAAACTGAACAAAATTTGCACTATCAATGGCATATTCTATTTCAAAACCAATGGTGTGTGTTTTATTATTAGATTCAAAATTAGCATCCCGGTCAGAATTGGTTATCCCTAAAGTACTGATTGCTTGAGATGTGCTAATAGTTTGTGTAGTATTATCGGTGAAATTAAAATTATAATTAGCCAAAAAATCTATCTTTTTTCCAAATTTATCCCGGTAGGTAAATGCAGGTGCAGTTCTTAAGTTGGTACCTCCTGTTGCACTTCCGCCACCACCGCCACCAAAACCTACACCACTTCTTCCGCCCCGGTTAGATGCTCCACCCAACCGGCCAATACTCGCATTTTGACCTGCAATTCCGTTTGGAGTTTTGAGTAAAGTGGTATTTACTGTGATGGTTTGATTCTTATTGATACGGGTTAAGTTTGCACTACCTTCATATTGATCGAGCGTTCCAATACCTCCGTTTAATCGTGCCAAATTACCCACAGATTTATCTTGCCTCGTGGTAATATTCAATACTTTGGTTGGGTCGCCATCTTTAACTCCGGTTCTGGCAGCAGTATTTCCGTAATCGTCAACCATTTGTACTTTATCGACAATCTCTGCAGGTAAATTTTGAACTGCGGTAGCCACATCGCCACCATAAATATCTTTACCATTTAATCGTGCTCTAGCTACAGCTGTTCCATTTACAGTCACCGAACCATCATTACCCACTTGAACACCTTCCATTTTTTGCAATAACTCATCAACAGTAGCACCTTTCCTTACCACATAATCACTGGCTCGAAACTCTACAGTATCTGTTTTATACACAATAGATGGCGTACCATTAATGATGACCTCGCTTAATACTTTCTCATCATTTTTTAAGATGATAGGGTCTAAAGTAATTCGGGCGGTAGCATCATTGTATTTACCAGAAATCACCTTTCTAACATGGCCCAAAGAAGTTACTTGAACTTTAAAAACCCAAGATTTTACATTTTTAAAGATGAAAATTCCATCCTCATTGGTTGAAGTTTTAAGCGTGTCTGCGGTAGAAGTTAATGTTACAGTTGCACCAATAACGGTTTGATCCAGCGAATCTTTAACTACACCCGATACTTGTCTCAGCGGAATGGGCTGGGGCGATGTAGCCGGTGGTCTCGGTGTGGATTGCGCAAAAAGCTGAGCAATTGTAAGGCTAAAAATCAATGTAAACAGAGCAATTTTAGCGTTTTTTTTGCCTAACAGATACGCCGGCATAACCCATTTATTCATAAAGTGTTGCTAATGAAATTCTAATTTTGTTTGGTTAAAACATATTTACCCCAAAAATCTGTCGGGGTTATTAAATCTTGGAAGTTAAAACTACCGACTTGACCGCCGGCGCCACTGCCTTCTACGCGTACTACTACCGGTCCATCACCGCCACCACCACCTGCTCCACCAGGTCTAGGTCCACCTGAAAAACCCCCAAAATTGATTTGCAAGCCGTTAAGTTTGATGTTATAAGAGAATTCTTTCGGCTTATCCGCAGACATTTCTAATAATTCCAATGGAATGGAAAGTTCATACATAAAAATTCCCTCATCGCTGATTGATGCAATCGTTTTAATACTGTATTCATTGTAAATAGAAATCAAGCTATCTGGAATATCTTTAAAACCAAAAACTTTAATTTCTTTGGCACCTGCTAATTGCGTTCTGGCTACAGCCCTTTGCATGGAATCTCTTTGCATCGGACTCATATCCTGGAAACGGCTAAAACCACCCGGACCACCCTGGAATCTAACTCCTGCTGCGGCACCTCCACCTGCACCCGGTGCACCACCTGGTCTACGTCTGGCAACTACCGGATAAATTACTTTAAACCCTTCCTTATCATTTTTCTTACCTGATGGATTGACCGTTAAGGTAATGCCACCTAACATAATTTTATTGTTATTGGTCACATCTTTTGATTGTATCGCTAAGTATAAGTTTTTCGCATCGTTAGCGAGGGTATATGTCAAGTTTGTGCTTTTGTTTGTTGCTTTAAAGTTATTTTCCCACTCATTATGCTTTCCATCTACTTTAACACCAGATACCCAAACGCTACTTTCTTGTATATCGCTTAATTTTTGAGCATGTGCCAGCGTTAACGATGAAACCATAAAACAAAATGTATTCAGGGCAATTTTGGTAAATTTTAAAATGTTAGCTCTCATTTTATTCAATTTTAATGATGTATAATCTTTTGATTTTATAAATAACTCTGTTTAGGTGAATATGACATATAAAAACACTAACAGACGCTTAATTAGTCTGAAAAAAATAATAAAGGTTAATAAATAGTGGGAATATTAATAGCAAATTGGTTAATAGGACAAATCTAACTAAAAATGGTTTAAAGAATAGTTAAAGTTTGTTAAAATTCGTATCTTAATACGAACTACCAGCGAAATTCTATTAAATCTCTTGTGGTTAATTTTTTAAATTTTATTCTTAATTTAAATTCGACTTGAAAAAATAAAATAATTGAGGAAATTTTTATTATTTTTATCGTGAAAATCTAATTTTTTTTAAGGTTCTGATAAAAAAATAAATCATTAAATAATTGACAATTATTTAATGATTTAAAACTTGATTTTGTTGCAAAATTGTGATTTTAATTAAACAAAAGAATCAAGATATATTAATATTCACAATAAATCACTCCCTTGTTAAGTCTGATTCGCACAAATTGACCATTCTAATAAACCAGTTATAAGCAATACATCATTTGTATTTAAGTCTTGCAAAAAAATATTTTTAATGCCTTCACAAATTATATGAAGTATTTACTGCTTTTATTCCTGGGATTAATCTCTTCAAATTTGTTTTCACAGTCTGGCAACATTTTACATGTTGGCAAAGAGGAGAAAGTGACTGTTGCTGCAGGAGGCATACTTTATGCAGATGGCCTCACTCTGAAACCAACAGAAAACTTTAGCTTGAGTAATACCGGACTAAAACGGGCATCTTCATCAACTGCAAAGTTATCCAATCAAATTTCCCGGGTTTATCAGTTTACTAATCCAACCGATCCTTTTACTGGAAATTTAGTTAAGAACTATTTAGATTCTGAATTAAATGGGTTATTTGAGCAAAACCTACAACTATTTATTTTTAATCCCAGCAAATGGTTTCGTCAGCTAACTGTAAATGATGTTGCGAACAACAGTTTATCTTCCAAAGTTACAAACCTATCATTAAGTGAAATTGCATCGGCAGCTTTTATGCCTGAATTAATTTTAGAAGCGAGCTCAATTGCTGAAAATAGTCCGATTGGCAGTAAAGTAATTACTTTAGCCGGCACAAACGAAAACCTGGCAGGAGAACAATTCACCTATACGCTGGTTAATGGAACAGGCTCTACAGATAATGCATCCTTCCTTATTAAAGATTCAGATGTTCAAACTAACACCGCTTTGGATTATGAAACAAAAAAGTCTTATTCTGTCCGTTTGCGTGTTACAGATAGTTATGGTCGTTTTGATGAAAAAACATTAACTATTTCAATAATTGATCTAAACGAAGTACCAACAGCACTTGCCTTAAGTAAAGCGAATATTTTTGAATCAAACGTGATCAATCAGAATATAGGTTTGTTAAGTACAGCAGATCCGGATGAAGGAGATACGCATACCTATAGCCTTGTACCTGGAATTGGATCCACAGACAATGCGGCATTCAATGTATCTGGCAATGAAATCAGAGCGTCGCAGGTATTTAATTTTTCTGTTAAAAATAGTTATAGCATACGACTACGAAGCACAGACAAAGCAGGCCTGTTTATTGAAAAAGTATTTATAATAAGCATCAGTGAGAAACCGGTAATTACAGGTACTGGAAATGAATTTGGCTCAAACATCCAGACCGCTGCAAGTGGGAGTCCAAAAATAAGCAAGGGCTTTACCTCCAAATTAAATGTAAGCGGATCAGACTTGGTGTCATTCAGTTGGAGTCCGGCAGAAAGCTTAAACTCTACCAATTCTCCTAATCCGGTTGCTAAGCCTTTGCAAACCGAAACCTATACTGTAACAGTTACAAACCGATTTGGAAGTGTAATCATTTTGAGCATTACCGTAGAAGTTATGATTGATTACAATTTAGTGGCAAATAATATTTTGACACCCAATGGAGATGGTGAAAACGATCAATTTGTGATTGATAATCTAATTAATTACCCGGTAAATAAACTACAAATTTTTGACCGTCAAGGCAGGGTTGTTTACACACAAAGTAACTATTTAAATAATTGGGATGGACAACATAATGGAAACTTTCTTCCGCAGGATACCTATTACTATTTAATCATATTTGATAATGGTGCAGGTAAAAAGACAGGGTTTATTTCATTGATCAAGTAAAAAAAAAATTGAATAAGCAATTAATTCTTCCAATAGTTTGTATTTGGTTAATGAGCTTTGATGTAAGCGCTCAAATCAATCCGATGGCAGCTCAATACTTCCAGAATACCTATTTAGCGAATCCAGCAATGGCTGGAGTGAAGCAGGGCATCTTCGTAAATTTAGGGTACAGAACCCAATGGAGTAATATTGAGGGCTCACCGCAAAACATTTCAGCTACAGGCGAATATGGTACTGAAAAGGTTGGACTAGGCTTTAATTTTTATGAAGATGAAGCAGGTCTACTGACCAGATCCAAGCTGCAGGCATCTTATGCCTATCATTTACCGCTAAATAATGATGAAAAGAAATTGCATTTTGGTATTTCATTAGGCTTACAAACTAACTCTTTGAACTTACAGAAAGCAATTGGCTCTCCTAACGATCTTATTGCTTTGCGCTTCAATGATCAGGAAAATATAGTTGACGGCGATTTTGGCTTAGGCTATTCGGATAAGAACTTAATGATAGAGGGTTCTATCACCAACCTAAAGAATCAATTGGAAATTGAAGATGATCAAATTAGTAACTATGCTACTTTTATGACAGCAATTTCCTATAATATAGCATTCTCAGATTGGCAATTACAGCCCAAAGTAGTTTACCGTGGGGTAAAGAATTTTAAGAATATCTTGGATATGGGCCTTGAGCTTCGTACCTATAATGGTCAATTGAACTTCATGAGTATGTATCATACCAATCAGAGTATGAGTTTCGGATTGACCTTCAACAGGCGCAGGCAATGGCAACTTTTATCCCTTTATAACACGCCGGTTAAAGCTTTAAAGAGTTATGCAGTTGGCACTTTTGAAATTGGACTACAATTTAAAATACGTTCAGGTCAAAAAAATGACGAATTCTTATATTAACGGTACTTTAGAAAAATAACCGTTAAACGAAAGATAAAACATCAGAAATAACAGGGAATTTTGATCTCTTTAAATAGTGTTTATCATTGGTTTCGAATTCAATTTCAATTGAAATAGCCAAACACTTTCCCTTATCACCTATTTGTTTTATTGGTTGTTGAAAAGCAATTACAAACAAATAAGTGTCAATTTTTTATTGTGGAACTACTAATGAATTATAAAACTTCTAGCTCGCTCGATCATCAAAGAGAACCTACTAAAACCCAGGTTTTTGAAATCAATTCACAAACCATTTCCAAGCTGGAATTAAATGTATTTTCTTTTCGTCTTGTATAATTTCATCTTCTTGATTCATTGTGATAATAATCCCTTCCTCCAAGTCAAAAAACCTTAAGGCTTCCACCAATCCATTCACTTCTCGTGGTAAATTCTCCAGGTGAAACTTATATGAATTTGAAACTAGGTTAGTCACCTTACCTAATTGCCATTAATTCATTTGGGTGTGATTAAAAAAGTAATAATGAATAGATTTATATCAAAATATACGACTTTATTAACTTAGATAGTAGGAGTAAAATATTAGAGGTCAAATTATCTTGAAAAAGGGTTTTTTGCGACGATTTTTGTCAACCTTTATTTTGAGACAATTTTCTATAAAAAAATTTGGAAGATTAAATCCATAATTGGCGTTTACGTCGTATTTTCAAATTCAATAGTTAGAATTTAAAAACACCTTGATTATACAAGAGTATGTAAGTAATCTGCAGTGTCTTTTAATCCAATTCTTCTTAAGCTATCGAGAACTTCAAATTCATCCATTTCAGGATTTCTTCTATTAATTACCATTGCTCTAAAAGCTTCTACAGCTTTCTCATGATTTAAGTCAATGATGTCTGTTATAAAATCATCTACACTTTTTGCACTGAGACCAAAAGTTGATAAATAGTCTTGCGGAAAGTCCTTGAGGTTATTGGTTACTATAATATTTGCGTTGGTCTTTATGACAGCAGCAAGAACATGTCTATCATCCTCATCAGGCAGTTCTAATCCCTTTATTAAAGGAATGTAATTTTTAACCATGGCATCAGGAAATGCATTATTGGCCTTATCCATACGTTTTTGTATTTCAACTTCACTTAAATGATGGCGTCGCATTACAGCCGCCCATTCATCGAATATATGCTCACTCCATTTAGGAGTGTACAACTCAAAATGAGCAAACCAAAAAAGCAGGTCTCTGACTTGTATTGGAAAAATAACATTTGTATCGAGGATACATGTAAATCGTATACTATGAATCATATAACCCTAATTC
>JBIIRT010000192.1:0-3798 GCA_044341405.1 Daejeonella sp.
AAGACTTACGAAATCACATAGGCGATTGGAAGTTGATTTCGTTAGTTGCATCCTACTGCGCAAATGAGTCCGTCATTTCGATGAGCGACATCAATTGTTGTCTTTAAAAATATTATCAACGCGAAGTGAAATCTCAAGATCAAATACACAACCTAGCATCCACAGATTTCTCCACACCGCAAATTCCAGCCTTGAGAATAAAATGCTGCTAATGTGTTCGAAATGACGGACACCTACACCGTCATTTCGATGAGCGTACAAAATTATTGTAATTAGAAATATTATCAACGCGAAGAGAAATCTCAAGGTCAAATGCACAACCTAGCATCCACAGATTTCTCCACACCGCAAATTCCAGACTTGAGAATAAAATGCTGCCGCTGTGTTCGAAATGACGGACACCTACACCGTCATTTCGACGAGCGACATCAATTGTTGTCTTTAAAAATATTATCAACGCGAAGAGAAATCTCAAGGTCAAATACTCACCCTAGCATCCACAGATTTCTCCACACCGCAAATTCCAGACTTGAGAATAAAAAGCTGCTAATGTGTTCGAAATGACGGACACCTACACCGTCATTTCGATGAGCGACATCAATTGTTGTCTTTAAAAATATTATCAACGCGAAGAGAAATCTCAAGGTCAAATACTCACCCTAGCATCCACAGATTTCTCCACACCGCAAATTCCAGACTTGAGAATAAAATGCTGCTAATGTGTTCGAAATGACGGACACCTACACCGTCATTTCGATGAGCGTACAAAATTATTGTAATTAGAAATATTATCAACGCGAAGAGAAATCTCAAGGTCAAATACTCACCCTAGCATCCACAGATTTCTCCACACCGCAAATTTCAGACTTGAGAATAAAAAGCTGCTAATGTGTTCGAAATGACGGACACCTACACCGTCATTTCGATGAGCGACATCAATTGTTGTCTTTAAAAATATTATCAACGCGAAGAGAAATCTCAAGGTCAAATACTCACCCTAGCATCCACAGATTTCTCCACACCGCAAATTCCAGACTTGAGAATAAAATGCTGCCGCTGTGTTCGAAATGACGGATGTCCACCCGATAAAATCAGTTCTCAATTCCCCTCCAATAGATTGCCGCAGAACTCAGTATCAATACTTCACAAACAATCGTAGCCGCCGCCGCACCCTTTGCTCCATAAACAGGGATAAGAAAGAAATTCAGAACCACATTCAGAACAATCATGAATAGGTTCATGTAAACGAGGAATTTAACTTTGTTTTTTGCTACAAGGCTATTGCTAATCGGTCCGTAAATGAAAACAATGGCCAAATACCAGACCAGTACTTTAAAAATAGGTATAGAGGCATCGTATTTATCAGCAAAAAACAATTCAAAGATCAGATCAGATCCCAGGTAGAGGGATGTGCTTAGTAGTATTCCAATTCCGCCAAGATAATATAACGCAAGGTTTTGGATGCTTTTGAATTTATCTTTCTCTTCAGAATGCTTTGCCAGTTTGGGAAATATCGCTGTCATAAATGCACCTGAAATGAACATAAAAGGGTAAATAAACTTTGTGGCTCCCGAATAATAGCCAACTTCTGCACTCCCGATCATTTTCTCCAACATAATGATGTCTATTTTGTTATAGATCACATTTGCAGCCATTAAAATGGTAAATATAAAGCCGTGTCTGATGAAACTCATGCTGTCTCCAATGGCAAGTTTGAAACTTAAAATGCGCTTAAATTCCTCGAGATATCGCGTATAAAGGAAGAGACCTAACAGGACAATACAATTTATAAAACCAAGGTAAATAAAGTAAGCAAAAGGAGCTTTCAGATAAATTCCAAGCAGTATAAACACTATCCTTATCACACTTAGGCTAACATCCTTATAAAATATCAGGTCTTTTCTACCTGATGCAATCAAGATTGCCAGCATGGGTGAGAACCAGGCACTCACCACGACGCTCAGACCAAATACAGAAAGATAATAGAAGTCCGTTATCGTATTCACTGCGTAGCTTATACCCAATATAAGAACAAGCATTATTCCGCTTATTAGTAGCTGAGCAGATTGTGCTTTAGAATATATTTTATCTTCTGATCCTGGATTTTGACTGCTTTCTTTGATGATATGTTGGGTAAATCCACCATCCGAAAAGAATGCAAAAATCGATATGAATTCAATGATATAGGTATATTTTCCATACTCAGCTACTGGAAGAAATCGCATCAAACTGACCATACCGATAAAACCCAGAATCTGAACAATGATGCTACCACTCATATAAATAGCCGAATCTTTCAGTAATTGTTTATGCATCAGCTTTTTAGTTTATCGGATAGTTTTTTAATTATACCTGTCCAGGTAAAGTTCTTTTTTGAGAAGTTTCTTATTTCTTCATATCGTTGAGTTGTCAGAAATCCGGGATTAATACCTTTTTGAATCGCTTTTGAAAATTCAAGTACATCAGATTCAGCTATTGTTCCGTATTTACCATAATCAGTAATATAAGCAGCACTGGAAATGGGGCTTGTAATAATGTAATTTCCGAAATATAAGGCTTCAGTAAAGACGATTCCGAAGCTCTCCCATCGTGAGGTTAAACAAAATACTTTAGCCTGGTTATACCATTCAAAAAGTTCTTTTCTGTCGGTGATATTTCCCATAAACAGAATCTTTTCGGCTAAATGAGGATGCATTTTAAAATAGGTTTCAATGTAGGCTTGAAATGAGGCTTCCACAGGACCCATAATATACACTTTCCAACTGCCTAAGTCTACATCTTTTAAGGCTTCCAGGAATAGTTCGGTGTTTTTTTGAAAGGTTCCTATTCTGCCGACTGTGATAATAATATTCTCTTTTTCTTCCCAGGATCTTAATTTAATTTCTTCCTCTAGATAGAGATTGTCTACCCCATTGGGTATACAAATTAATTTTTGCTCTAATTCCGGGTAAATTCTTAAAAGATATAATCTGGCTTCTTCAGTTTCAACAGAAAAAACATCCGTTAACTGAAATATCCATTTTGTTATGGATTTCAAAAGGTAGTTCTTTAGCGAATATTTAGAGTACAGAAATGCGTTGTAATCTTTAAAAAACAGGATATCCATATCCAGTTTTATGTAAGATTTTCCTTTTGGATTAAGGGTTTTATAGAGTAAAAAATAAAGTAAATGATCTTTCTTGAAGTGAAACAGGTTTAATATGTCGATTGATTTTGAAAAAGACCATAAGTATGACAAGATTCCTAGTTCAAAATAGACTAATCTGCCTTTATTTGGTATGAAATTTAGTTTTAATCCCTTAACTTCTTTATTGAGGTATGGGTATTCTTCATTATTCTTATAGCTGATTAACTCTGCATCATACCCTTCTGTTTTATACATAAAGTATGGAATCTGTCCAACATCCTTAACTAAATGAAAGTTCTCCGTTTCAGTAAATATGGTAACAAATGTGGGCCTATGTTTCATACAGATTGGCAAGCGTTGATCATTTAATTTTGCCTGTCAGATTGATTTTAAAATTAATGATTTAAGTGGCAGTATTTTGTCTGAACTTTGATTTTTTTCCTATGGTTGGTGTTTTCACCATACCATAAGCTCAGATAGAGCTATTTGGCAAAAACACCGACCAGAAGTTTGACTGTTTGGTGATAACACCAAACAGAGGGAAAGACAACATGCGGTATTTTGTCTGAACTGTGATTTTTAAGATTAGACTGATTAGTTTGATGGTAAGATTCATAATTATCAAATAAATCACCTCAATCACAGTTCAGACAACAGCACAGTATTTCCTA